>JAKQFZ010001101.1 GCA_029558215.1 Candidatus Omnitrophota bacterium | reverse complement strand
GTTGGCGCAGCTCTCCGAAGCGGATCTTGTTCTGGTTGCCACGGTTGGTGCTATTGGCATGGTTCCGACCATAGCCGCCTTGAAGGCTGGCAAATCCGTGGCACTCGCCAACAAGGAAGCGCTGGTCATGGGGGGCGACCTGGTGATGAAGGAAGCAGGCAGCGTCGGGCCGCGGCTCATCCCCGTGGACAGTGAACACAGCGCCATCTTCCAGTGTATCGGTCAGCATCCAACGCATGAGGTTTCCAGAATTCTGCTCACCGGATCGGGGGGTCCTTTTCGGAAATGGAGTGACCAGGATCTGCAGACAGTCACCGTCGCGCAGGCGCTCAACCATCCCAACTGGTCTATGGGGAACAAGATCACCATAGACTCTGCAACACTGATGAACAAAGGTTTGGAACTGATTGAGGCAATGCATTTGTTTGGACTGCCTGCCGATCGGATTCGCGTGGTGGTACATCCGCAGTCCATTGTGCATTCACTGGTCGAGTTTCAGGATCGGTCGGTGCTGGCACAGATGGGTCTACCGGATATGCGTCTTCCGATTCAGTATTCGCTGTCGTATCCAGAGCGCTGGGGAGCGGAGTACCCGTGTCTGGATCTTTTTGCGGCGGCAAGCCTCACCTTTGAAGAGCCTGACCTGGAGCGGTTTCCGTGCCTGCGTCTGGCTTATGAGGCGGCTCGGACTGGGGGCACGATGCCCGCGCAGTTGTCCGTCTGCAACGAAGAGGCAGTCCACGCGTTCTTGAAGGAACGAATTGGATTTTGTGATATTGCACGGATCATCGAAACGGTTCTCGAACGGCTTTCGGTCGAAGAATCCGAGTCCGTGGAGCAACTGTTGGATCTCGAGCAGCTCGTTCGAGCACAAGCCCGAGAGGAAATCGAGCGGTTTTCCTAGTCGAGCGTTGGAAGGATGTTTGAATGATTCATCTCAAGAGACTCATCTCGTGCCGAGCCTTGTTGGCGCTCTGTTGCGTTTGTCTTTGTGCCTCAGGATGTCGGAGTCTGCCCACACGTTCAAAGGGACGATACTGGCTGTCGGGAATGAATATTGTCTGGTTCACCACGTCTGCCAACACGTCCCGACTTGTGAACGCTGAAGCCATTCGGGAAAGTTTTGCGTTGTGCGCAAAGTCCGGTCTGACCGCGGTTGTCATCGAGATGGAAACACGCGGGTATCTGACCTACCCCAGCCAGTTAGGCCCTCATTTCAGCCAGATGCCCAATTCCCATTTTGCACCCGACTATGACCTGATCGCCACCGCCACACAACAAGCCCATGAACTTGGTCTGAAGTGCTTCGTAAGCTATTTCGGAACGCATACCAGCCCACAGAACGACAGTTGGCGTTTTGTGCAATTCGACGGGGTAACGCTGAGCGCCGGCGTGAATCCTTTTCTGCCGGATGTCAAAGCCCGGTATTTTGAAATCCTTCGCGAAGTTGTGTCGCAGTACCCCGTTGACGGGGTGATGTTTGACGGAATCCGATTTCGGGGTTTCGAGACAGATTTCAGCGAATGGAGCCGAGTGCAGTTCGAGCGGTTTGTGCGCCGTCCGGTCGAGAACTGGCCTCAGGAAGTGTTGACGTTCAGGCCCATTGATGACAACAACTCAACCATTGTGCCCGGCTCTCTCTACAGAGAATGGCTTTGTTTTCGGGCGAGAACCGTTCATGACTATTTTGCCGAGGCGCGCAAGGTGATTCGGAAAGCTCGACCGGGAGTCTTTGTTGGCGATTATGTCGGCTCCTGGTATCCCGACTATGCGTCCCTGGGAGCAAACTGGGCTTCCAGAAAATTCCATGCCGAGTACACTTGGATGATGCCGGACTACAACCGCACCGGCTACGCGGAACTTGTGGACATGCTTGCCGTCGGTCTCTACTACCCGAATGTCACGATCGAGGAAGCGCAATCGGTTCCCCTGAAAGATTACTACTCGGTTGAGGGAGCAGCGGATATGGCGCAGAAGGTTGTCGCGAATGCCGCACCTCTGATCGGAACATTGTATCTGCTGCAGTACAAAGACAATCCTCATCAGTTTGTCCGAGCGGTTCAGATGGCACGTCAGAAGACCAATGGAGTCGGGATATTCGACGCGGTCTACCTTGCCAACTACGACTGGTGGGATGAACTGGAAACCGCGCTGAAAGGACCGGCGGAAGTCCTGCCTCTGATGCCGGCAGATATTCCTGTCGAAGCAACCCCTTGACGGCTGCAGCCTTGAATTGATCCCAAATGGACGCATTGATGCCCTCTTTGTGAAGAGGAACAGTGCGGACTTTCCAGAGAGCATCCTCTTGCATCCCTAAGACTGACATGATCGAATGCCAGCCGCAGCTCTGGCTGTATGCCATTTGCCCCCAATGAATCCTTTTCTCAACAGATTGTCGTCCATTGACGTTTCATGACTCCTCTCGGCTCTTCCTGAAATCCATGGAATGTTGGCACATCTCCGACAGGTTGTGTTTGCCCAAGCGGCGAAATGCCTGCAGGCAACCGCGATTGATCATTCTTGAAATAGAAAGGAGGTCTGTTGAGATATGGAGAATCAGAACCTGGAAGCGGAGTTGCTTCTTGTTGAGTGTAACGATTCCCCCTGGTGTGAAACTTCTTTGGATCGGCAGAACCTGCTGTTGCGCAATGTTTGTCTGCTGGGACCCAATTCGCGCAACGGTCGCCGCTATCCCGACTCGGTCATTCAAGAGGCGTTGGGATTTTTCGATGGATGTCGTGCCTATTTGAATCATCCGACGCAGGGGCAGTCTGGGCAGGGAGTCTGTCGTGATGTTCGGGATCTGGTCGGGCGGTATGAGTCTCCGCGAATTGAAGGGGGCAAACTTCGTGCTGACCTTCGGCTTCTACCGCAGCATGCGGATCTGGTCTTCTCTCTTGCCGAGACCATGCCGGAATCCGTTGGCATGTCCATCAATGCTCGGGGCAGAACATGCGTTCGCGATGGGGAGGAAATCGTTCAGGCCATCACGGAGATCAAGAGCGTCGATCTGGTGACCGATCCGGCGGCGACTCGAGGGCTTTTTGAGTCTCTGACGAAAAGAGAGACATCCGACAAAGAGAGTGTTCTCTGGAGCGATTTGGACGTCGCTTCTCTTACGGCACGCCGTCCGGATTTGATCGAGCAGTTGGAGAGGCCACTTCGAGAGACGCTGCATGAACTTCGGGATCAGTCGGCACAACAAGCCCGACGTGCGAATGTTCAGGAAGCCCTGCGGTGTGCGAACCTTCCTCTTGAGCTGGTCTCGGACATTTTTATCGAAACACTTCTGGAAGCCCACGACGACGAACACATCCACCGATTGATAGAAGATAGAAAAAGCACCGCACAACAGAGCAAAGCCGTCAGAACCCAATCCCAAGAGAAAGGCTTTCGAGCGGGTGGTCTGACGGATCAGGAGTTCTATGGATCAACTCGAAAAAGGAGATGAGGCTATGGCAAACAACTTTCGACATCGGTATTTCGATCCTGAGCCGGCGATGATTCCTGTGGAAAGCGCCACAGTGATCGAGATTGGGGATTTTGTTGTTCTGAGTGGCGACTACGCGGCTCCCGCCGGCTCTCTCGCGGACGCGGGCGACGCCGCTGCCAACAGGGAAGCTGCGGCGGACGCGTTTGTCGGCATCGCAATGAGCGCCTCAGCGGTGGGTGAAACCGAAGATATTCGCGTCGGGACTTCCGGTGTCTGGGAACTCAACCAGAAGTCCGCCGCGGCGATTCATTTCGGCGATCCGGTGGGCATCTATGCGAGCGCTGACGCCTGTGAAGACCAGACGTGCGTCGAGGATGCGACCTCCCCGATCGGGGTTTGCTGGAAGGCGAAACTCAGCACTTCCGATCCTTCGGTGCTGGTGAAAATCCTGCCTTCGAAGATCAATACGTTGAATGCGTAGTCAAAAGAAAGAGCGGTTGGGGACAGGCAGCACTGTCTGTCCTCAGCGTCATTGGGAAGATCAAGAGAGGTAAAGCACATGAAAAGAATTGACTTCAAGGCGCTTCTTGAAAATCACAATTTGAAGGAAGTGGTGGACAAGTTGCGTGAGGACTTGGACAGCCGCAAAGTGAAACCGGAGAGTTTCTCGTTGAGGCGACTGTGGGAACAGACGGTCGGCCCCATCGAGCAAACTTTAGACCGGTTCATCCAGGAGTCCGGTTTTGTGGCACCGCTTCAGGAATCTGTTGACACGACGGCGTTTCACGTCATCACCGGTGAGGTGATCGCTCAGAAGATCATGGATGCCTACCAGTCGCGGGAAGGGGTAGCCGACAAACTGGTTCACGTCGTGCCGTCCAATTTCAGGACGGAGAATGTGGTCGGCTTCACGGCGTTGGAAAGCCTCAGGGAAGTTGCGGAGGGAATGCCCTACGAAGAGAGCGGCTTTGGTGAGAAGTACGTTCAGATCGACAACACCAAGTATGGGCGCATCCTCAGCATTACCGAGGAAGCAATTCAGTTCGATCAGACCGGTCAGCTTCTGGCGCGGGCAAGCCAGTTTGGCGTCAAGGCTCGTATGAAGCGCGAACGGATCATTCAGGAAGGCGTGATTGACGCCAACTACAGCGCTGGTGTTTCGGGAGTGTATAAACCGAGTGGCACGGTGACGCAGCTGTACTCGACTACAAACGGGAACCTGAACACGAGTGCGGGCACTCTGAATGACACAAACCTTGCAACGGCCTATGCCGCGCTGCGTTCGATGACGGATGAAGAGGGCGACTTCATCATGCCGTCGTCGCAGATGATTCTGATGTGTCATCCGGCAGTGTTCAAGACTGCCCGAGTCTATGCAAACTCAACGCTGATCCCAGGCTCTTCCAACAACGATGTCAATTTCTGGAAGGGTATGTTTTTGCCCGTTGAGAATCCGTACATCCCCGAGCAGACCACGTGGTTTCTGGGAGATTTCGCCGCACAGTTTCGGTGGCAGGAAGTGTGGCCACTTCAGGTCATGCGTGCGATTGCCGGCAACGACTTCGATTTTCAGCGGGACATTCGGGCTGCCTTCAAAGTGCGGTTCTTCGGTGGTGTTGGAGCCACTGACTACCGTTTTGTGCAGAAGCAGACTGCCTAGACCTTGCGGAGCGTAACGGGGCGGGAGACACAACTCCCGCCCCGTCCGATTCGTCTACGGTGTGCAGACCCACTCAAGGAGCAATCCATGACTCTCAACGCATTGGAACTCGAAGCGAAGATTGCCGAGCTGGACACCCAACTGGCGGCGCTGTCACAGGAACCGGAGACGGCTGTGGACAAAAGGATTGGCGCGTACTCTGAAGCAAACAGTCAGAAGTATCGGATGCTCTCCGATCTGCGAAACTCCTATCTCGATCAGTTGCGAAAGATCCCTTACGAAGAAGTGGATCACTTTGCGATGTGACTGGGGATCGGAACCACAGGAGATGAGAGGATGGCAATAACCAGCGTTCTGAATCAGCAAGCGACCATTCATCGCAAGGCGCTCACATACTCTGACTCAGGCGAACCGCAGACCGCATGGACGCCTATTGCAGTTACTGTTGCCTGTGCCGTAGAGGTGTCGGGCAGAAGGCTCTGGCGTGGAGCCGGTGGTTGGATCAGCAAACAAACCGCCCGAGCATTCTTTGAGCCGGAGACAGATCTTCGCATTGAGGATCGTCTGATCGTAGGTGGTGAGACGTACCTTGTCGCACATGTCGCAGACGCTGCCGGTCGCGGGCATCATCTCGAAGCACTTCTGGTCAAGCCTCTGTAGAATCGAAATCTTTTTGCGATGCCCTCAGCCGCGTTCTCCACTCATCAATGATCTCTCGTGGGATGAGTTTCAGCGCCAGAACGACGAGGACAGGCACAATCACGAGATCGTCGAGCTGCCCAAAGAACGGGATGAAGTCCGGGATCAGATCAATGGGAAGCACGAAGTATCCTATCGCCAAGCCGAGAAGGATTTTGGGTAACAGTGGTGTTCGCGGATCGCGCAGAACCTTCTGGTACACGCGAAACTCCTGCCTGAATTGTTCAGCAACGCGTTTGAACTTCTTCATTTCCATCTTGTCCGAAGCAGGAAATATCCCCTTCCACTTCCTCTTGTCAAGGGAGAACGTGGCGCAGGCGTGTCGCCTTGCAGCGGATAGGAAGAATGTCTGAACCGCTGATGACGCAGATTAGCGGATTTCACAGATTCTCAAAACTATGGAGTTTGTCGGTCTACAGGCTCTGGGAGAAGGAGCGGATGAGAGATACGGAGCGCAGGCGTCTCGCCCGCGATGGTCAGGAATGGCCGGCAAGATGCCCGCCCTCCCAGCAAGAGTTGGGAAAGGAAAAGCGCGCAGATGCAAGATATCAAACAGGCTCTCTATCAAAGACTCTTGAGCGATGGAACGCTCACAACACTTCTCGGTTCAACCGAGCCCGATCCGCGTGTTTACTCTGCTGAGCCGCCTCAGCAGATACCATTGTCCGACGCAACACCAGCGTTCATCACGATGACTCTGGCATCTCTCGGGACACCCACAGGACCCGATGGGGTTACGGCTCCCGACGAGGTCTATGATGTGCGGATTTGGAGTGATCAGCCGTCAGTCATTGAATCCGCCTCTTTACGACTGGTATCGGTCTTGAATGGATGGATGTTCGATACGACCGAGCATTGCGGAATGTGTGTTGCACTGCTGGGCAGCACCGATATGATTCATGCTGCCAGTGGACGGTATTGCCGCAAACAGACGTGGAGAGTGTGGCATATCATGGATGCATGAATACACAGGAAGCATCCTCCATTGTGGGGTGGTTCGGTCTGTAGGGGCAGGGCTTGCCCTGCCCTCCGGAAGGGCGCAGCAAGCAGCGCCCCTACATGGAGCACACTACAACAGAAACTCATTATCGAACGCTCTTCTCGTAGACGGCTTTGACGGTGCAGGTGATGCCGCCTCGGGCGCTGAAATCTCCGATGATTTCCATTTTCAGAGGCTCGCAGGATGCAACGAGGTCGTCGAGCATGGCGTTGACTGCCGCCTCGTAGAAGATCCCCTTGTTTCGGAATTCGAGGAAGTAGTACTTGAGTGATTTGAGTTCAAGACATTTCGCGTCGGGCGTGTAATGAATCGTGATCGTTCCGAAATCGGGAAGCCCTGTCTTTGGGCAAACGGAAGTGTATTCCGGGTTGGTGATGGTAATCGTATAGGGTCTGTCTGACCTTGGATTGTCAAAAGTTTCTACGAGTGCCATTTTTCATACTCCTCTTGTTTCCGGATTCCAGATGTATTTGTGCAGCTGAAGTTGGAGACGAACGTTCAGACGGTCTCTCAGAATCCATGCTGCCAGTTGCGCTGGCTCGAGTCTGCCGTGAACCGGTGACAGCAAGACGGTTGTTCGCTCCAACAGATTGAACTTCTCGATGATCCCTCTTGCCCAGAGGTAATCGCGTTCATCACAGAGCACCATCTTGACTTCGTCCGTCTTTCGAAGTAGTTCCACGTTCGACCAGAGTGTCTTGTCGGAACACCCGCTGCCGGGACACTTGATGTCCATGATTCGAATGGCGCGTTTGTCAAGACCACTGATATCCACAGTTCCATTGGTTTCAACAAGGACGGTATAACCCTTGTGCGCGAGTTGGCTTGTCAGTTGAGGTGTCTGCTCCTGAAGCAAGGGTTCACCACCGGTGATTTCGACAAGTGGGCAGTCGTATCTCTGCACACGGACGAGGATTTCGTCCAGAGACATTCTTTCGCCTTCATCATAGGCGTACTGCGTGTCGCAGTAGGAGCAGCGGAGATTGCATCCACTGAGGCGTACGAAAACGCAGGGCAAGCCCGCGTGGGTGGATTCGCCCTGGATGCTGTGGAAAACCTCGACGACTTTCATTCGGCAGAATCCTCTTGATAGATCACACTGCACTGGGGCGATTCAGACACTTTTACACGGGACATCGAGACGTCCTTGGGCAGTCTGCTTTTCAAGGCGTCGAAGATGAAATGAGCCATGTTCTCCGCTGTCGGATTGAACTGGTCAAACGGAGCGACCTGGTTGATCATCCTGTGGTCAAACTGCTCCAGAACTCCGCCAAGAAGCTTCTTGAGTTTCTTGAAATCCAGACCCATCCCCAGCGAATCCAGTTTTGTGGTTTTGACTTCCACCTTGACCGTCCAGTTGTGACCATGAAGGTTTTCGCAGGCACCTTCATAGCCGACCAGCTGATGCGCTGCGGAAAAACCCATTTCGACAGAGATTCGGTACACGGTTGTCACCTCGCGTCATTTTCTAAGCGGTCTCATTATAGGGGACTCGGCAAACGAGTCAAACTCGATGGTGGGATTGATGTACTGGCTCTGTTACGGAAGGGGGCAGTGGAACACCCGTTTAAGTGAGATGTCACTCTGAGCGGAGTCTGCGGAGCGAAGAGTCTCTCTGTGCCTTTGCAGACGGGCTTCGGATTGTAAGAGAGATTCCTCACTACGCGCGAAGACTGAGCCTGCCCTGAGCGAAGCCGAAGGGTTTGGAATGACGGTTCACTTCATCCCTCGCATAGCTGAGCCCATGCTGCA
>JAKQFZ010001088.1 GCA_029558215.1 Candidatus Omnitrophota bacterium | reverse complement strand
CCTGCCGCTTTCAATCGATCTGCAATGGTCACTTCCTTTAGTGGCAGACCGAACTGACCCTCTCGCTCGATAAGACTGCCTGGGTTATATTCATGTCCAAAACGTTGTTGATATCGCCCTGTCATCAAACCTGCGCGTGTCGGACTACACACGGGGCAGGAAACGTAACCGTTCGTGAACCGAACCCCTGCACGGGCGATCGAGTCAATGTTCGGTGTGGGAATATCAGTGCACCCATGGACGCCCACATCCGCAAAGCCCAAGTCGTCTGCAACAATGATAACGACGTTGGGTCTTTGGCCAAACTGTGGATAGCGATCGGGAAACCGCCCAACCTTATCACCTTTGGCGCAACCACCCAAGGCACCAAGCAGCGACCCACTGACCAGACAGCCCGTCGTTCTCAGAAAGTCTCTTCGATTCATCCTATTCCTCCGGAATGTGTCTCTCAGAGGTATCTTACAAGGGTGCACCAATACGTGTCCATTTGAATCTTGGAGATTGTATCCCGCCCCAGCGAGAGAAGGAGTTGCCTGCCATGCCAAAACTCAGCGATAGGGGAACAGATAGTCTTGTCCGAGTCCGCCGGATGCACCACGGTCTACCTGTATTGCACGGTGAACGGACCATAGAAGTTGCGTCTGGTGACAATGACCGTGATTGTGTCAAACCAGACCTTCTGAAAGCCCGTTACCGTATTGAGGCGTTCGTGCCGCAACACGTTTCATCGCTGATAGGGTGAACCGTCATTCATCGCCATCAGAGCCTGGACTGTGTCGAGATGCTCTGCGATTCGAGTATTCGCCGTCAGCTGCCAGACAGAAGTCTTCATCTCTCGAAGAGCAAGGATGGTCGGTGCCCACGATTGTCCCCAACCAGCCTCGATAGACCAGGCACCCCAGCCAAGATCGCCCGAGCTGGCATAGTGTTCCCAACGTTCATAGTCGAACGCTCGGAACCAGCTCCCGCTCAGATAAGGGAAACGTTCCGAGTGAATCTGGGTGCGTGAGAGATATTCTGCCAGACGATCCGAGGCAGCCCGAAGTTTCTCGTCACCCGTTGCGGCAGCCGCCTCGTGCAGTCCGAGCAGTCCAAATCCAGTCGTGTACAACTGATCGGAGCACGGATTCCCGTTCTCTTGGATCAACGGAATCTCGCGCGTTCCGTACGCTTCATTGCATTCGGGAGCCACATAATGCCCCGCGCCACTGAGGACGATTCGCTCCTGGATAGCGCCACACGACACCTGATAGGCAAGGAGATCATCGGCGACACGGTGAAGCCACTCGCGATGCTCCGGTGTATCTTCCAACCGCACGAGCCAAGAGAGACAGAGGAGCATTCGAGCCCGTTCGAGACTGTCCTGCCAGAGCCAACCGTCCGGATAGGCTTCCATCGTCATCCGAATGGCAATCTTGGTCTTGTCAAAGAACTCCCGATGTCCTGTCGCACGATACGCCCAGAGGTAGCACGCCCACATGAAAGACTCATAGTGTGGCGAGTAGTGGACACGCTCGGCGTCATAATAGTGCTTCCAACCATCCGTTTCCAAAGGAACGACATCAATACGTCCGCCTCGGAAGCCTAGTGGCCCGGTTGTCCGAAGGTTTGCCAACAGTGCTCTCATCATGGACTGATCCCAGGCATCGGTTTCCAGACAGGCCGAGGCGACCATTGTTCCCAAGAGAACACGGGCGTTGTCATCCCCGTAGTTGGCCTTTTCCCAAAGGTGCGAGAGTGCTCCCCAGGCGATGTGTCCAAAATTTGGATTCTTGGGATCCCCGCGAACGCCATCATGCATTCCGGAATCAAAATAGACATAGTTCAGAAGATTCCGCGCCGTGTCTCGATCCCGCTGCGACTGGTTCATCTTCCATCCGAGAGACAACACCATGGCGGACTCGGCATGACAGTCTGCCCGAATCGGCGTTCGTCTTTGTTGGCTGCCGTCCGGTTCGATGACGGCGGCGTAGCCTTCCAGAATCCCGTAGCGTCCGTCGCCAATGGGTTCATCGGGCTTTGGAGCAGACGTCCATTCGACGTTGTTGATAATCAGCGGGTCATTGATCGCTTTGGTCTCCTTGCTGAGAAGGAGATGCGAATCATAGACCCATTGAGCGGCGGCGCTGAATGCCTGCTTCTGATAATTTTCGGGCAGGGCTTCATTCTTTCCCCACCGCGCCCTGACCAGCGGTGTGTGCTCCAGGCTTTCCGGAGCGTCATCAGGACTCAACATCATCAGCAACCGCAGCCAGAAGATGTCCCAGTCCTTCGACGGAGCATATCGTCCGGTGACGAAGTTGCTGAGTTTGGTCGTGGCAATGAGAAGCGCTCCCTTGTCTGCCTGAAACAGCAGTGGATGTGCCTTCTCGGGAATGCCGTAGACAGCCGTGTCATAGCCTGCGACAACACCCAGCGACAACCAGTGCTGTGGCGCTTGTGCCGGAACAAACTGGCAACTGTGAAGATCGAGTATTCGGTGCTTGGGAAGCAGGAATCCGAAGAGATCGGTCGCGACAACACCGCGCTCCCACAAGGCTTTCTGTGGCGTTCCCAACTCAAAGCCAGGGAGTTTTTGGGGATATTCAATGTAGACTTTCAACGACTTGGATCGGGCAGCATCCAGTTCCGTCTCCTCAATCACCGTGCCTTTCTCAGGGTACTGATCGGCCAGCACGAGAACGGCAGACTTGGGACTTGCCTGAGCAATGGCTTCGGCAAACGTTCCATGCCGGGGATAGACCTTCCCCAACTGGGCAAGCAGACTGTAGAGATCGTTGGATTCAGAGCAGACAAATCGCATCTTCGTTGTGTCCTTTCCCTGGGGATCGAAACGCGCTGCTGCGCTCAGAGCGAGGAGCAAGACAGCAAAGCGTCCCAGGATGCGCAATGGAGGTCTCATCTTAACATCCCGAACTTTCAGGATCGTCTTCGCGCTCTTATAGCACAAGAGACACAGACTGCACCAGAAGAGTCCTGAGAGGAGGCGGACTGTGCAAACGCAGAGGCTGCACTTCAGGGTGACTGTGTCTGTCTTTTCTGAACATGCACGGGAATGGGAATCCAGGCGAGTTGGAGATAGGTCGTGTCATTTACCGTGCCATAGGACAAGAACCCTGACAGCAAATACCAGCCTTTGAAGGCTCGATAGTCCTGCTCGCCGACAAATGTGTAAGGAGGTCTGTTACCGGATGACTGCGTCATAGCTCCACGCATCGTTCCACCGAGGAGACCAACAAAGCCGAGTAGATCTACCTCCGTGAATGAGATTTCCTGACCTGTACCGTTGTCATAGAAATGGACTCTCCCATGCATATAGGGCATGAAAAGGGGAAATAAGGGTGCAATCAGGAGCCTGGACGCAACAACCTCTTCCATTCGGCCCTGTCTCTCTGTCAGAAACGCAGAGGGCTTTGTGTGGAAGCCGAGTAGCAGCGTCCAACTCAATGGTTCCGCACTGCGACAACTGATACTCTCCCCGGATTTGGTCTTCCATGTCCGAACGGGCTTTGACTCAGCCGTTCGCAGAAGCAACTGCGCCTGCGCGTGGAGATCGTCGGGCATTTTCTCAGGCGTTCTGTTGAACAGGGCGAATGCCTCACTCTTGGTAACTGGACCCTGTCCCTTGGCAAAATGCAGGAAACTGCAGCCCGTAGAGAGAATCAGACAACCAACAAGACAACAGGCGAGTCGCAAATTTCTCATGAGAAATCCTTTCAGTGTCCACAAAGTGTAGCGGCACAGCACAGGTGCAAGATCAAATCATCAGCCCTTGGTCTTTGACTTGACCATTGAACGCAGCATGGTCGAAGGGGAGAATAGCGATTCGCTCTTCAGTGTCAAGACCTCTGTCGAACAGGAGCACAAGGTTTCGTTTTTCCCGTTACTCTTCTCACACTTGACTCAGTAGGGGTGACACCATTATGGTTCTGGGACGTTTGCCTGTTTTTGACGACGGGACAACGTCCTGAGATTCTTTGCACGAGGCAGCCCGATGACTGAGTGGAGCGCCAAAAAGAGAATCAAGCACGAAGAGACGCTCGATCCCCACTTTGGAGATGAGATCGCCAATGCTCCAGGTGGAGAGGCCATCTTCTCCTGTATTCAATGTGGAACGTGCAGTGGAACCTGTCCGCTGAGCCATTCCATGGATTACACGCCGCGTCGGATCATCGCTATGACCCGCGCCGGATTCAAGGATGAGGTTCTGCGCAGCAACACCATCTGGATCTGCGCTTCGTGCTACAGTTGCTCGGTGGAATGCCCTCGAAACATCAAGGTTACTGATGTCATGTACGCGCTGAAGCAGCGAGCGCTACGGGCGCGCATCTATCCAAAGCGCTTTCCCATTGCTGTTCTGGCGCGCGAATTCTTTCAGCTGGTTCGAATGTTCGGAAGAAACACCGAGAGTCTGTTGGTGACAGCGCTATTTCTGAAAACCAACCCCTTGAACCTCGTCAAGCAGAGTGTGCTGGGACTGAAACTGCTCTTGAAAGGCAGGATGCCCATCATCCCGCTTCCCGAACGGATCAAAAAACGCGCGGACTTGCAGAAAATGCTGAATGCCGTCGAGCGGCAGGAAAAGGTGGATGGCTGGCATCCTGTTGAATGATGAAATACCTTTATTACCCCGGTTGTTCCCTAAAGAGTACTGGCAGAGCGTATGAGGAATCTCTTCTTGCCGTCTTTGGCGCTTTGGGTGTGCAACTGGAAGAGATAGACGACTGGAACTGCTGCGGGGCAACGGCATACATGGCCGTGGATGAGTTGAAGGCCTTTTCACTTGCTGCTCGAAATCTCGCCCTGGCAGAAAAACAAGTTGGTGCAGGCAATACGGCAGAAGTCGTTGCTCCATGTGCCGCGTGCTTCCTCGTTCAGTACAAGGCGCAGAAGTACATGAAAGAGTACCCACAGGTCGAAAAGGAAGTCCGTGTGGCGCTTCAGAGCATCGGCCTTCACTACGACGGTAAGGTCAATATACGCCATCCCATCGAAGTACTGCTCCGAGACATCGGCGTTGAACGGATCAAGGAACACGTGAAGAGACCTCTGAAAGGCCTTAAAATCGCCTGTTACTATGGATGTCAACTGGTGCGGCCGTATCCTGTTTTTGATGATCCGCACAACCCCAAAACCAAGGAACTGCTGATGCAGACCCTGGGCGCAGAGACGGTGGACTGGCCTTTGAAAACACGCTGTTGTGGTGGCAGTCTGACGGGCACCATGGGAGAGATCGGGTTGCCTCTGAGTCATGCAATCCTGCGTGAAGCCCATCGTCGAGGAGCGGATGTTATCGCCACGAGTTGTCCACTGTGTCAATTCAACTTGGAGTGTTATCAGGATCAGAAGACGCCTGGCATTGAAAAGACGCGCATTCCGGTTGCCTTCTTTACGCAACTCATGGGGCTCGCCATGGGTCTTTCCGAAAAAGAACTTGGACTGCAGCGTCTGTTCGTACCGGTTGCCCCAGTCTTGAAGAGTGGAGAGAGGGCGTAATATGGCACATTTAACACCTTCCCATCAGCCGGACGTTCAGATCGGTGTCTATGTTTGCCATTGTGGAATCAATATAGCCTCGAAGGTGGACGTTCCCAAGACCGTTGAGTTTGCCCAGACATTGCCTCTCGTCCGAATTGCCCGAGAGTATAAATTTATGTGTTCGGATCCAGGGCAGGAAATCATCCAGAAAGACATTCGCGAGTTGGGAATCAACCGTGTTGTCGTGGCATCCTGCTCACCCTTGATGCACGAGGAGACCTTCCGCAAGGCAGTCGCCGAAGCGGGGCTGAATCCATTCTTCTTTCAGATGGCGAACATTCGAGAACATGTCAGCTGGGTCACTCCGAACA
>JAKQFZ010001084.1 GCA_029558215.1 Candidatus Omnitrophota bacterium | reverse complement strand
CGAACTGGTGCCCTCTTCGAACTTGGGTAGTTCAATGGGAGAAAGAACTGTCTTCTCTCCCGTGAAGACGGTCACCGGAATCTGATCCACTCCTTCAAAGCCCGGTTTGCTGGCAGAGAGTTTGTGGTCGCCCTGGGGAATATCTGGAAGAATGAACTTGCCATACTCATCGGTCAGTGTCGAGAAGGCGTTGCTGTCCAATGCCACCAAGACACCGGAGTGATCTTCCATCTCCTTGAGCGTGAACACCCCTTCTACCGAACCAACGTTGCCAGTCGAGGCGGCACGATGCAGTGTCTTGGGTGACAACTGCCTTTCCTCTCCAGGCTTCAGCACAACACCACCTTCCCGAATCGAGATGTAGCCAACATCTTTTGCCACCAGAGTGTAAGTGCCCGGCTCCATCTGTGACATGCGGAATCGCCCCTCAGCATCGGTCAGAGCCTGGTATGTTGTTCCCGGGAGAAAGACCTGTATCCCTTCGCTGTCCAGCTCACCTTCGCGGAGAATCTGCCCCGTCAGAACGCAACGCGACGAGTCACCGCCGCCACATCCCCCGTAAGAGAGAGCGAAGACGAGTACGATCAGAAGTCCAGCAAATGTTCTTTCAGTACTACCCATGCAAATCTCCGGAACAGTCCTGTTTGACTTCAATTGGATTATTTTCCCAGATGGGGAGACTTGTCAACCGGACAGAAGAAAAGATCAGTTTTCGAAGGTGACGCTGAGCACTTCCTTGACGGAGGTGCTGCCCTGAAGGACTTTGCGAATGCCACTGTCGCGAAGAGTGAGCATCCCACGCTGCCGCGCAATCTTCTTGAGTTCGTTGGGTGGCATTCCCTTCATGATCCCAGAACTGATGTAATCATCCATCTCCATGACTTCGTACAACGCCATTCGTCCCTTGTATCCGGTTCCATTGCACTTGGCACACCCCGCGCCCCGATAGAAGACAATCTCTTTCAAGCCCATCTTCTGAACTAACGAGGCGTCAATACCCAGTTGCTTGACGGTGTCTGCATCAGGTCGGTATGCTTCTTTGCACTCCAGACAGATTTTTCGACAGAGCCTCTGCGCAACAACCAGAATCAATGCGGATGTGACCAGAAAAGGTTCGACCTGCATGTCAATAAGTCGAGTGGGGGTGCTGGGAGCGTCGTTGGTGTGAATCGTTGAAAGCACCAAGTGTCCGGTAAGGGCTGCCTTGATGGCGATCTCAGCGGTCTCCCGATCTCGAATTTCTCCGATCATCACCACGTCCGGATCTTGTCGGAGAATGGAGCGCAGTGCATCCGCAAAAGTGAACCCGATCTCCAGATGCGCCTGAACCTGGTTGATCCCCTGAATTTGAAACTCGACAGGATCCTCAACAGTGGTGATATTGGTTTCCGGATCGTTGATGGTTGACAAAGCCGAATAGAGCGTTGTGGACTTGCCACTACCGGTCGGACCCGTTACAAGGATGATCCCGTAGGGCCTCTTGATTGCGCGATCGAAACGCTCCAACGATTCCGGCTCAAATCCCAATTTCGCCATATCCAAAGAGAGGTTGCCTTTGTCCAGAAGTCGAAGAACAATCTTCTCGCCATAGACCGTCGGAAGCATGGACACACGGAAGTCCACAGTGTTGCCGTTGTGTCGTGCCTTGAAACGACCGTCCTGGGGATGACGTTTCTCGGAAATGTCCAGATTCGACATGATCTTCAGACGAGAGATGACCGCATTCTGCATCTGCTTGGGAAGTGGTTTCTTCTCCTGAAGAACGCCATCCAAACGGTATCGCAACCGAAGGTTGTGCTCCTGTGGCTCGATATGAATATCCGAGGCGCGCATCTCAATGGCTTGGGACACGATAGCGTTGACCAGCCGAATCACGGGCGCGGCGTCAGCGTCCTCGCTTTCGGTTGCCTCAAGGCTTGCCTCAGGCACAACATCCATGTCCACTTCCTGAGTGGCCAGACGCATCGTCTCTTCAAAATCCCCGTGGTCTTTTCGGTAGTATTTCTCGATGGCCTGCTCGATGTCCTTCGGAAGACTCAGCAACGGCTCAATGTCCATTTTTGTCTTCAACTTCAGCTCATCGAGCACAAGAATGTTTCCTGGATCGGCAAGCGCGACCGTAAGGGTCTTTTCGGTGCGATCCACAGGGATCATCTTGTATCGTCTGGCATCTTCTTCGGGAACGGTCTCGATAATGGATGGGTCAATGTCATAGTCCGCCAAAGGAAGGTAGGGAATGCCATGCTGGCGACTCAGCGCCTGGGTCAGGTTCTCCTGATCGATCAAGCCCAGTTCTACGAGCACCTCGCTGAGCCCCTTGTTGACTTCCACGGCCTTGGCAATGGCCATATCCAACTGCTCGTTGGTGATATGGCCTTCCCGAACGAGAAAGTTTCCCAGTGAACGCTCTGTACGACTGCTACGCATGGCGACCGCCTCTTCTCTTGCTCACAACCAAACACGCCGGGCGAAGTACGTGTACCACCCAGCTGAATCGAATTTTAGCCCGAACGGCTTTCGAATGCAACTCTAAGTACATTCAGGCCAAGGCAATCCTATACTTGACAGCCATCGTGTCAAGAAGAATACTACTTCAGGCGTAACCTGTCCGTCTTTGTGAGTTTCTGCTGACTATGAGTCGGCAGAAAGGCGGAGTCCTCGGAGCGTCGCTGCTGACAGTAGGCATTCCGGCTTCGGCAGCACTGGCGACCGAAGCGCACTTTGTGCAAGAGAGACTGACGGGTTACCTTCGGTTACGACCAGCGGTTCGCAGTGCGTCAAAGGAGGCAACAAATGCCAGTCGTCAGAATTGCATCGGTTCGGTCGGTTCCGTATTTGTGTCTTGGATTTGTGCTGTTGTTTTCGCAAGGTCTGTGCTTTGGGCAGACGGATTCAGAAACCGCTTCGATTCCGGCAGC
>JAKQFZ010001083.1 GCA_029558215.1 Candidatus Omnitrophota bacterium | reverse complement strand
GATTGCCGGCGAGTTTGTAGGCAAGACCCAACTGGTCATGCAGCGAAGCATCCTTCGGGAACGCCTTGATCCCGTCCTGACAGACACTGATCGCCCGCTCGGGTAGTCCCGCTTTGTTGCAGACACAAGCCAATGCGTACCAGAGGCTTGGGTCTTCGGGATGGGAGTCAACCGCCTTCTCAAAGACTTCAATGGCTTCCTTGTAGTTACCCATCTGCTCGAGTGTTCGTCCGAGCATAAAGCGAGGCTGAAGCAAGTCCGGCTGGCTCTTGGTGAGCTGGAGAAATCCTTCCAGAGCAGCCTGATGATTGCTGGTGAAATAGTCTCTTTTGGCATGGAGAAAAAGAAGATAGTCTCCAAGCATATCTTTGGGATCCGGCAACTTCATGAAGTCACTCACTGGGCTGTCACCACTGCTGCCAACATACCCCAGTGAGGCAAGTGCTTCGCGTTCTTCGGCGCTGAGAGTGCGCTTGGAGTCCTCTCCAGCAAGTGACTCCAGCGCTTTGATCTGAGACAGATACTCATCGAGGCGACCTGATACTTCCGGATGGTCTGCAATCAGATTGGTGGATTCACTGGGATCGGATGCCAGACTGTAGAGCTCCGGTCTGGGAGACTTGATGTATTTCCATTCAAGGGATCGGAAACCTACCAGCGGAGACCAGTTGAAGGAAAGGGGATATGCCGTCTCAAAATAGACAAATCTGGACTCTCTCTGAACAGGGGCACCGAGAAGATCAACTCCATCGAGAGCGTCTGGAACCGGGATCTGTAGGAAGTTCAGAACTGTCGGCGCAATGTCCACCAGAGAGACTTGCTCGGAGCGTTCTGTCGCCCTGAATCTTCCGTCAGGACAGACCACAACCAGAGGCACATGAAGAGTGGAGTCATAGGCAAAAAAGGCATGTGTCAGTTCACCATGCTCGCCCAGACTCTCTCCGTGATCAGCGGTAAACACGATGAGCGTTTTGTCCAAGTCGATCTGCTCCAAAACTCGTCCCAGTTGCTCGTCCGCATACGCAATCTCGCCGGAATACGGGTCGTCCGGAAATCTATCCCGCCAAAGTTGCGGAGGGTTGTAGGCCATGTGGGGATCGAAATAGTGCACCCAAAGAAAGAACGGTCGCTGGCTGGAACGGCCTGCAATCCATTTCAGAACGGCATCGGTGGTATCAGTCGCGGCACGTTCAGCAATCTCAGATGTCATTCCCGTTGAACTCTCGGCGACGTGATCGTCATAGACATCAAAACCCCGTGCAAGCCCATATTGCGCCTTCAGAACATGAGCGCTGACAAAGGCAGCCGTATCATATCCTGCAAGGTGAAGAATGCTTCCCAGCGTCTGAACATCGGGCATCAGTTTGTAGGTGCCGTTGTTTCGAACCTTGTGATGAAAGGGATACAAACCTGTGAGAATGGATGCGTGCGTTGGAAGTGTGATCGGAGCCGGACTGGTGCATTGCCTGAAAATGATCCCCTGACTCGCCAGATGATCGACCGTCGGGGTCAACCCTCTGGGGTCTCCGTAGCATCCGACGTGATCGGCGCGGACTGTGTCGAAAGTCACAAGAAGAACATTCGGGCTGTTGGGAACAGGTCTCCTATGGCAGGCGAGAAGGATGACGCAGCAGCAGACAGTTATCATCACAAGCAATTTCTTCTGCAACGAACTGAGTTTCATAGGTATCCTCCAACACGGAGAGTATCTCGAAGTGAGACGATTCGGTCAAGACAGGAAGGCAAAGGAATTTTCCGTCACATCAACCGAAAACGGTGATAGCATAGTTTCCCTATTGAGGAAGGATGGATACGATGACAACCGCAGTGATCGACCAGTATATGCGTGCAGCACTCGTGGAAGCCCAAGAAGCTTTCGAACAGGGAGAGGTCCCGGTCGGCGCGGTTGTTGTTCTGAACGGCAAGATAGTCGGACAAGGTCACAACCAGCGTGAGCGACTTGCCGACCCAACCGCTCATGCTGAAATCCTTGCACTCCGACAGGCAGCCCAAGCTTGTGGTAGTTGGCGTCTGAGCGGAGCGGATATGTATGTGACGCTGGAGCCTTGCACGATGTGCGCCGGCGCGATTGTTCTCGCACGGGTTCGGCGGCTTTTCTTTGGTGCCGACGATCCCAAGGCCGGTGCTGTAGTGAGTTTGTTCCGAATTCTAGATGACAACCGACTAAATCATACCGTTGAAGTGTTCAAGGGAGTTCTCGAAGACGAGTGCAGCGGAATGCTTTCCCGTTTTTTTGCAACTAAGCGTTGAAATAGGTTCTGATGTATCGTAGGATCACCAACGCTCTAAAATAGACCTTGGGAGTGATACTCCAAGGACATCAGCGGAGAGGTGGCCGAGCGGTCGAAGGCGGGCGCCTCGAAAGCGTCTGTGGGTCTAAAGCCCACCCGGGGTTCGAATCCCCGCCTCTCCGCCAGCCTATCGAAAAAGAGGAATCCCGGCCTTTCAACCGGGATTCCCTTTTCATGACACTCTCAGTGATCGAATCAACAACCTATCGGCTTCTGCCGAATTGGCCGCGGCCTTGCTCTGGAGATTCAGTTCGTCCAGAGGGGGGCTGCACCACGCTGGAACTACGTCCGTCGGGTTGGAAAGAGCGGCTGGGCTGTTCCACCGAACGACTCTGAGGCACCGACGTTGGCGGCTCCTGTCGTGTCGGAGCCTGAATGTCAATGCTTGGTGCCTCTGGTCGGGGTGCGACCGGTCTGCTGACCGAACGGTCAGGCCGAGATGGCACGTTCGGCTGCGCCCGACTTGGCTCCGACGGTCTGACGTTGTAAGACTCCACAGGTCTGCTGTCTCTTTCGGGCTGCTTCGGAGCACTTGTCCTCGGCTCGTTGCCAAATCGCACAGGCTCAGAAGGATTCATCCGAGGTTCAACGCTTGGTGCCCTCGGAGCCACCCGTTCAGGTTCCTGTACTTGTTTGGGAACAAAGTTAGGCAACCGACTTCCGGAGTCTGGCACTTCCCGCAGACTCTCAGGCTGTCGTGGACGCTCAGAAATCCTGTTCGGCTCAGCGATCCGATCTGGCTCGGATGGCTGCCGAGAGGGTTGCGATGGTTTTCCGACTATGCCCTCCTCTTTGCGGAACTCGGAAATCCACTCACTGGGAACTGAGGGAACCGCCACTCGGCTGGGTTTGGAGACCGAAGCCGTGATGGTGTCCCCCGAAGGAGCACTCCCTCTGAACGGTTGCTGCACATCCTGTTGCGTATCACCAAACTCCGACCTCGAAGGCCGACCGATGCCCTGGGGCACCCGCTCCGGCTGACGAACTCGCCTATCCGGCACTTCGTACCTGCCACGACGCCTGTCATCGTACCGGTATCTGTCTCTGTCCCAGCTGCGCCAGGAAACCCAATAGTCTCTTGGGTACCAACCATAGCGCCAGGAAAACGACCAGGAAGGACGATACCAGCCCACATGGTTGTAGTAGTACCAGGGTCTGTAGTGGCCACAGGTGCAATAACGCCAGTGTTCACAACAGGGATAGTAGACCACATAGTAGTCCCTTCGGTAGTCGTCCCACCACCAGTCGGAATCATCGAAATAACTGAAACCGAAGTAGCCGCTCCCCGTTCCGATACCGATGCTAATCCTTGTATCGGCCTTACCACTTGAGTCCGCAGCTGCCAGACCCAGAGTGACACAACCTACCAGAACAATTCCCAGAACCGTCAAAAGAGTCTTTTTCATGGTTCTGTACCTCCTTTTCTCATCCTTTCTATCAGTTCTGCCTATCCGACGAGTTGACTGTCGGTCTTATTCAAAAAGTAGACAGGACTCAGAGAGCATTGCAGTGTCCTGCTCAGTCGAAAAGGTTACACACGAACTCGTTCGGAATGCAAGTTCCTCTTTCGCAAACTGTTCGCGAAGGCATTGCGAGAGTTACCAGAATCAACTCATTCGGTTGCTCCGAGCCCTTCGACTTGGCTCAGGATGAACTCCGCGAGGGATCTCTCTTCTCAACATAAGGCTATTGCAATCAGAGGGATTGTTCACCCCGCTCTGCCCCCGTTTGGAATGACGGTTGGCGCTGCACAAAGGCTATCGCAAATCCCTCGAACGGAAGATTTGATTTGACAGAGGAGAGCAAGCAAGCCTAAAGTGCCAAGGTAAGGCGTCGCGGGCTGCATTCTGTCGGCGCGGTAGTTGGTATCAGGATAGAAGATGAACACGTTCAGATGGTTCGGTTTGGCTCTGCTTAGCCTTGTCAGGAAGGTGATTGCGATGGACAGACAATGGATGTTGATGCTTATCTTGTCAGTCGGTTCCACCCTCGTCCTGTTGTTCTTCTCAAAGGTTTTTGCTGCCTGTGCGTGGGGTGATCAGACAACCACCAAGGAGCGCATCGAAGTTCGACCATGCAGTGGCAAGGGGTTTTGGTTTCCTGAGTCTGAAACTGAGTTGCGAAGCGAAGTTCAGGAACATATCAGGATGGCTCAGCAGAAAAAGATGCCCGGCAAGATCATTGGGCTGGTTGCTCCACATGCGGGATATTCCTGTTCGGGAAGTGTCGCGGGAAAAGCCTATCGGCAGATTCATGGTAACCCCTATGATGTTGTCGTCATCATAGGACTCAGCCACAGATACCCGATTTCAAAAGCCTCTGTTCAGCCGGTGGACTTCTACGAGACACCACTTGGGCGGATACCGATAGACAAACACTCAGCCATGGCGCTGCTGGAGTTTTCCAACGAGTTTGAATACGTCAAGGGAGCTCATGCTGAAGAGCATTCGGTTGAGAATCAGATTCCCTTCCTGCAGGAAGCAGTCCCGAACCTGAAGATCGTTCCGATTGTCATCAACAAGGATTCACTCGCCTTCACCGAAAGAGTGGCTGATGATCTTGCCCTTGTGTTCAAAGGGAAGAACGTCCTGTTTGTCTGTTCAACAGACATGAGCCATTTCCCGAACTACGATGACGCCAACAGAGTGGACAGGGCGGCACTCGAAGCGCTCAAGTGCTTTGATCTGCCACTCGTTGACCGGAAGATCTCCGAGTTGGAACGCCAACAGGTTCCCATGCTGGACTGCGTTTTCTGTGGCAAGGCGGCTCTCTATACCGTCATGGGCGCGGCCAAACGGCTTGGAGCCGACAGCGTCGAGATTATCGAATACCAGAACTCTGGTGATATTCTTGGCAGCAAGTCCAGAGTTGTCGGCTATGGTGCAGTGGCTCTGTGTCAAAAGTCCAAAGGGGACAGCAATGAGATCGAGCAGGCACAAGAGACCTCACAACCAGAGTCAATGGACAGGACTATCGTCACTGAGTCCATCGGACTTTCTCCCGAAGAGGCTTTGCTGAACGATCAGCAGAAATCACAGCTGCTCAACATCGCAAAGAAGACTGTGACCGCTGTGGCAAATGGAGAGGAGATGGGCGAAGTGACATCGGACGATCCCGCACTGATGCAACCCAGAGGGGCGTTTGTCACGCTCAAGAAGAGTGGACGCCTGCGCGGGTGCATCGGCAGATTTGAGCCAGATGAGCCTCTGTTCAAGATCGTCCGTGAGATGGCGATTGCTGCGGCGAGTCAGGATCCAAGATTTCCTCCCGTCCGCGCTGAGGAACTACCTGAACTGAGCTATGAGATATCAGCATTGACGCCTCGAAAGCAGATTCGGAGCATTGAGGAAATCAAGATCGGCAGAGATGGCATCTATATTCAGAAGGGAATGTATGCAGGCGTCTTTCTTCCCCAAGTCCCAATCGAACAGAACTGGGATTTGACCACGTATCTTGAAGAAGTGTGCCGAAAGGCCGGCCTTCCCAGAGATGCATACAAGAGCGGGGCAAACCTTTACACATTCAGCGCTGAGGTCTTTCACGAAAGATAGCCACACACGTCCTTCTATGAAGATACTGCATATCTATAAAGACTATTACCCACCCGTTTTGGGTGGTATCGAGACCCATATCAACGCGCTGGCTACAGGAATGGCTCACCGTCACGAGATCTCGGTTCTCGTTTGTGGCAAAGGATGGCAGACGACACGGGAGAATCTCGATGGGGTCACTGTAGTCCGAATCGGCTGTCCCATTCGAGCCTTTTCAAATCCTTTTGCCCCGTGTTTTCCCTACTGGCTGAGAAGACTGGATGCAGACATTCTGCACTTCCATCTTCCTCTACCGACGGCAACGGTCGCCTGGCAAATCGCCCGCCCCAAGGGCAAGGTCATCGTGACGTATCACAGTGACATTGTCAGACAATCATGGGCACTTGCAGCCTATGGCCCCCTGCAGCAGGCATTCTTGCGCAAGGCCTTTCGTATCCTCGTCACATCTCCCAACTACCTGCAATCCTCAACGCATCTCCAATCACATCGAGAGCGCTGTCGCGTTGTCCCGCTTGGGATGGATTTGGCACTCTTCGAGCCAAATGAAGCCGTTATTCGCCACGCCACAATGCTTCGAGAACAATGGGGATCGCGAGTGGTGCTGTTCGTCGGAAAGCTCCGGTACTACAAAGGTTTGACCTATCTCATCAGCGCCATGAAGTCCGTCAACGCAACCCTGGTTCTCGTTGGCGGAGGCCCCTTGGAAACACAGTTGCGGAGACAGGCTCAGGAAGAGGGGATTTCCGAGCGTGTTGTCTTTGTGGGAGACATGGAACGCGACCAGTTGCCGTCATACTACTATGCGTGTGATCTCTTCTGTCTGCCTTCGATATACCGAAGCGAGGCATTTGGTCTCGTACAAATTGAAGCCGCCGCGTGTGCCAAGCCGGTGGTAAGCACCGCCTTGGATTCCGGCGTACCCTACGTCAACCAGCACGAGAAGACCGGGCTTATTGTGCCCCCCCAGAATCCAGAAGCGCTCGCACAAGCGATCAACACTCTCCTTGACGATCCCGCCCTGTCGCAGCGGATGGGTTCATACGCTCGGGAGCGAGCATTTCGGGAATTCACACTTGAGAAGATGTTGGAACGGGTTGAATCCATCTATGAGGAATGCTGAGTGGCAACCAGGCGATACGTTTTTCTGCAGAGGGCATAGAGGCGAGGAGAGATGAAACCAAAGACATCCCGTCTCCATCTCCTCTTGCGTGAATGACGCCAGTTGTCCCCTGCGATGAGGTTTTCCTATGTTCAGAGTACCTTTTGATCCAGGAGTTGAACTACCATGAAATGTGCATTGGCTGTCGTCTGTCTCGTGTTGCCTTTCTGTTCACCCTCTTTCGCTCAGTTCGACCTGCGGCAACTCTCTGAGCTGACACCCGGTGTTGTTCGAACTGAGAACTCCCTCTGGCCTGAAAATCCCATCGAAGTGAGATTTGACTCTCCCAGCGAAGAAGTCGTTCTCGCCGATCTGAAAGGTCCTGGCGAGATCACGATGATTCACTTCGCGATGCCGGAGAGTTCCATTCTTCGACCAACTGAATACACGTTTGGACGAGATTTAGTGATGCAGATCTACTGGGATGGTGAAAAGACTCCGAGCGTTGACTGCCCTGTGGTGGATTTCTTCTGCGATCCGGCAGGGCTTCGAGACATTGTCAACACCGCCTTGGTAAACAAGTGTCGTGGTTTCAACGCTTATTTCCCGATGCCGTTTCGAAAGTCCGCACGTGTCATTCTGCGCTACGACGGAGAAGAACCGCCGAGTTGGGATCGCTGGAGACTTCTGCCGTGCTATGGCTACGTCATGCACCGCAGCGGCATCAAGATCTCGTCCAGGCAGGGCTACTTTCACGCTCAGTTCCGTCAACAGGCACTCCTTCTGGGTAAAGAAGATTATGTGGCTCTGGAAGCGCAGGGGCGGGGCAAATTCGTCGGCTGGAACGTCACCGTCCGAAGGCCTGGCACTGTCGGCTATCCCGTTGATATGAATGAGAAGTTCTTTGTAGATGGCGAGGACACAGCTTCCACAGAGTTCCAAGGTCTGGAAGATTCCTTCGGTTTCAGTTACGGATTTCCGCCAGCGGAGAATTTCTTTCCCTTCACAGGCTTCTTCCCTTTCACAAACGAAGGAGCCGCGGCCTATCGGTTCTTTGTCAACGATTCGATCAGTTTCAAGAAGTCTCTTCGCGTCACCATCGGATTCGGCGTCAATGAAAACCCGATGTTTCGTCAGAGTTTCAGTGCCTGGGGCACCTCGCTTCAGTTCTCAAGCGTCTGCTATTGGTATCAAACAGAGCCTCATGCACCGTTTCCCAAGATGCTGTCCGCCGAGGATCGTGCTCCCGCGCCGTCTCAGCTGTTCTGGCCTGACCAGGAGAATCTACCCTCTGAAGACGACCTGCGCTCCCAAAGCGTTCAGTTGGAGATGTGGTGTGGCAGACCAGATCCAGAGGTCATCTACGCAGAACCAGGATACTCCGCCCAGACCAGACAAGGTGAATCCTGGTGCGGATGGAATGCGCCAACCTATCACTGCCGCTCTCATCGGGAAGAACTCATCATTGATCTGACGGTTCCCAGCCAAGCAAGTGGCATTGTCCGAGTCTACATTAAGGATCCGGACAACTATATGGGCGGACGCAGTCAGAGAGTTCTCGTCGGAGACAAAGACCTGGGCGAGCACAGTCAGTTCGGTGAAGGTCGTTGGCTTGAGGTTCCAGTTACAGCCGAAATGACTTCCCAAGGCATCGTAACTGTGCGGGCAATGAATTTGAATCCTGCTTCTAATGCAGTCATCTCAAACATCCAATGGTTGCGGGCGCCCTGACACTCCCGAAATCACCGGCGGGATGCAAGACGGTTATTCACGATGGCGGTCAAGATGAGCAGGGAACCCGCGAGGATTGCCTGCCAGACAGATGAAATGCCCGCAAGGTTCAAACCATTTCGCGCAAAACCCAGAATCAGCACGCCGAGAAACGTCCCAAGGATCGTTCCCCGTCCTCCGGTGATCGAGGTGCCACCCAGAACAACCGCCGTGATCACTTCCAGTTCCAGACCCGTCCCTGCATCCGCCTTGGCAGTTGAAAACCGCGCCGCATAGACAACCGAAGCCAGAGCGCAGAGAAATCCTGTCGCGACATAGAGAAGGAAAGTGATCCGCAGCGTCGGGATCGCAGCAAATCGCGCTGCACGTTCGTTGTCACCGATAGCCGTCACATACCGACCCAGCGGCGTCTTCGTCACGACCACCATCGAGAACCCAACAAGAAGGAGCCAAAGAGGAAGCTGTACCGGAACAAATCAAAGTACCCTTGACCAAGCCATTCGAACCACTCGGGGAAATCGGACACCGGCTGCGCCTTGCTGATGATCATCGCCCCGCCCCGATACAGCGCCATGGTGGCCAATGTGACAACCAGTGGTGGAAGTCCCAGTCGCGTGATTAGACCTCCGTTGATCGCGCCACCCAGCAGCCCGACGAGAAAGATCATCACAAGCGCGGCAAACGCCCCATAGCTCTGCCAGGTGTAACCCAGCACGATCCCGCAAAATCCTAGAAGCGATCCAACGGAGAGATCAATGCCTCCAGACATGATGATGAAGGTCATCCCACACGCGATGATTCCAATTTCCGCCAGATGTCGGGTCAGGTCCATCAGGTTTTCGAAATCCAGAAAATACGGGGACAAAAATGACATTCCAACTGTGAGACCGATCAGAACAATGAGAAGACCCAGTTCCCTGAAATGCTTTTTCATGCTGTCTTCTCCTGTTTCCGACTCACAAGCGCGTCGGTGCCAACAGCCAGCAGAATCATCGAACCGACCACCACTCCTTCCCAGAAAGTCGAAACATGCGTCAAGACCAGAACATTGGTGATCAGTCCGATGAGCACCGTCCCCCAAAGCGTTCCCAGCGCACTTCCGCGGCCTCCCATGATATGTGTCCCACCGATGACCGCCGCGGCGATGACCTTCAACTCAAAACCGATGCCAACGTTGGTCTGCACTTGGCCATAGCGTCCTGCATGAAGAAGTCCCGCCAGACCCATGAACAAGCCACAAAGCCCGAAAGCCAGTGGCACCACATGTTTCGGATAGATTCCCAGCATCTCGGCGCTGCTTTTATCTCCACCCAATGCGTACAAGAGCCGACCGGATTTGGAATGCCTGAGAAATATATGCGATGCCAGTACTGCGAACAAACCGAAGTAAAGAAGCACCGAGATTCCCCAAAATTCAGTCTGCCCAAAAACAGTGGCGGTGGAAGTCAGATTCAGAATCCACCGTCCACCAGTGACATGGATCAACACGCCCCGAAGGATGGAGAGAGTTCCCAAGGTGATGATGATCGGATGAATCCCACCCAGGACAGAAAGAGAACCGTTCAACACTCCCAGAACGGAACCCACCCCAAGCGCCAACAGGGCTATCGAGCTGCTCGCATACTCGGACTGATTCGCGAGACCCGTAGCAACAGCCGCAAGTCCCATGATCGCACCTACCGAGATATCTATCCCTCCTGAGATAATCACGAACATGATCCCCAATGCCCCAATGAGCACAATGGAGTTGTTGACAAGCACATCACTCAGATTGCGCCAAGTCGCAAATCCGGGAGTGGTGACACCGAAAACGACGATGATCAGACCGATAAACAGGGCAATGCTCAGCTCCCGCTGTTCGAAAATCTTCCGACCCAAACGTGACAGAGGATGCCGCTCTCTGTGTTCCTGCATCGCCGAATCGCTTTTCATCTGGCTCACCGAATTTGGCAGAGCCTCTCGAAGAATCTCTTCTTCCGTCGCGCTGGTCGCGTCAAGTTCGGCAACCAGTTTTCCGTCCCGCATGATGCCGATTCGATGAGAAAGTGCCATGAGTTCAGGAATCTCGGAACTGATCAGCAGGATTGAGACACCCGACTTGGCAAGGCTGGTGATGATCTTGTGAATCTCGCCTTTGGCACCCACATCCACACCCTGAGTTGGTTCCTCAAGAATCAACAACTGCGGTTGACTCTCCAGCCACCGAGCCAGTAAGACCTTCTGCTGGTTCCCACCGGACAGTTGGTTGACCCTTTGCTCAATCCCTTGCGTCTTGACTCGCAATTTCTGAATCAGATCGTCGTTGATCCGTTGTTCCTGACTCTCGTTGATGAACCCCAATCGAGTCAAACCGCTCAGCGAAGCAAGGCTCATGTTCTCCCCGACAGTCATCTGGTAGAAAAGTCCCTGCTCCAGGCGGTCTGCGGGAACATAGCCAAGACCCGCTCTCACCCTGTCAGATGTCACCAGATTTCCGATCTCTTTCGCGTTCAACGAAATACTCATCCTGGGCGTATCGCGAAGGCCAAACAATGCCTGGCAGAGTTCGGGTTGACCAGAACCCACCAGACCGTAAATGCCAAAAATCTCTCCTTCTTTGACCTGGAGCGTGGCTATCTCAGCTCCCGTCTCCCGACATTCGAGTCGCTGACCATCACACGGAACACAATCCGGATCGCGTTCAAAAGAAACCGAGCGCCCGACCATGGCACCAATCAGATCTTCATGGTCTGTTTCCTGAGTGAGTTTCCGCCAGACGACTGCCCCATCTCGAAGCACCGTCACATCATCGGCGATGCGAAAGACCTCTTCCAGGCGATGGCTCACAAAGAGAACAGTCCCCCCAGCATGAGCGAATTCTTTGATCCTCTGAAAAAGCAGTCCTGTTTCACGTTCAGGCAGCACGGCGGTTGGCTCATCGAGAATCATGACGTCCGGACTGGAAGCAAATGCGAAGGAGAGTTCCACCAGTTGCCTCTCTCCCCCGCTGAGAGAACGCGCCAAACGCTGAACGTCCAATGAGGGAATCAGGATTTGTGTCGCTACGGCAGCCTGGTGGCTCACAGTTCCCCAGGAGATCGTTCCCAGAGACGTCCGTGGATAGGCCACACGCAAAGCATAGTTCTCTGCAATCGAGAGATTCGGAATGAGATGGGAATGCTGATGCACGACGGAGATTCCAATCTGTCGTGCCCGTTGGGGGCTGCTGATGGATATATCCGCTTCCTGGTGAACGATTCGACCTTCATCAGGATGCAGCACTCCGGCCAGGATTTTGATCAGGGTTGACTTGCCCGCCCCATTCTCACCGACAAGTGCATGCACCCGTCCCATTTCAAGGGCGAAGCTCACCCGATCGAGCGCGAGCACGCCAGGATAGCGCTTGGTGATATCCTGAAGATTGAGCCGTATCCCCTCCTTGGAGACTGCTGTTGTTTGGCACATACCAGTTGATCACACTCATTTTCCAGAGTATAGTTCAAAAATATGATTATCACAGTCCAGTAAATAAGGAAAGATCTATGCGGATCACAATCAAGGATATCGCCCGCATGGGGAGTACCTCAATCGCCACGGTTTCCCGGGTTCTCAATGGCAAGCCAGGTGTCAGTCAGATAACCCGATTGAGGATTCAGGAGATCATTGATCAGACGGGATATCGTCCGAGTCTTGTTGCCCAGAATCTCGCTCTCAGAAAGAGCCTCCACCTTGGTTTTGTTGCATCCAATCTTGTCAACTCTTTCTATGTTGATCTTTTCAGACAGATCGAGAAACTCACCCGAAACGAGGGCTATCATCTCCTTCTGATGGACTCTGAGCAGGACATCGAACACGAGAGGGAGAACATCAAGTTGATGCGACAGCATCAGGTTCAGGGCTTGATCATTGTCCCAGTACATGACTACGATGAGAGCACTGATGTAGACCATCTGCTTCGTCTCAAACTCAGCAGATTCCCCTTCGTCATTTTTGGCAAGGTGGATGGATACGGATTCGACTGCGTCACCACAGAAGAGCGAGATGCTGCCGCGCAACTGACACGACACCTTCTGGACTACGGCCACCGGCGATTTGCCTTCGTCGGCGATCACCCCAACAACCGCTGCGTTCGGGAGCGCATACAGGGCGTCAGAGACGCACTCGCAGAACGTGGCCTGCACCTGCCACAGCAAGCAGCGATCCCCATGGATGATATCTGGTTTGATCGTGTTCGGGATGTTCTTCGCAGCAAAGACAGACCGACGGCACTGATTCTTGCCAACGATTCAGGCGCTTTATTTGTACTGCAAATCGCCAGAGAACTTGGCCTGGCAGTGCCACAAGATCTCTCGGTGGCATGCTTCGGAGACCGTGAACCAGCCAGACTGGTGCAGCCTGCTCTCACAACCTGCGCTGAAAATCTCCATGAACTCGCCAGGCTTTGTCACGAAATACTCAAGGCCAAGATCGAAGATACTCAACGACAGCCCAGCACAGATCTGGTGCCGCCTTTCTTTGTTCCGAGACAGTCCACCGGTCCATGTCCTGAGGGATTCTGACTCCACCGTTTGAGTATTCAGCAAGCGACATCAGTACGAGTCTCTTTCCTCGTCAAGTGTTGACTGTATTCAGGGGAGCGAGAGAAGGTTACTTTCTCCGATCAGGAACGCAGCTTCTTTGCAAAGATCTCTGTTGCCATTTTGGGATTGGCTTTGCCCTTGCTCAGCTTCATCAGCTGACCCATCAGGAAGGCGATTGCCTTGTCCTTGCCCTCTGCGAATTCCCGAGCAGGCCCCGGGTTGGCATCAATAACCTGTTGCACCAGATTCTCGATCTCACCGGAGTCTGAAACCTGCACCAAACCTTGTTCCTGAACGATGGCTTCGGCATGTTTGCCAGTCGAAAGCATTTCGGAAAAGATGACCTTGGCCAGTTTGCTGCTGATCTTGTCTTCGTCCAAGAGTCGTACCATGCCAACAAGGTGCTCCGGACTGACTGGCAATTCACTAATGGTGATGTCCTGTTCATCAAGAACTCGCAGAATGTCCACCATGATCCAGTTGGAAAACGCTTTGGGATTGCCATGCAGCCGGCAACAGGACTCAAAGTAGTCCGCGATCTCTCGGTCAGAAGCAAGAATCGCAGCATCGTATTCGGGAAGGCCGTACTGCTGGATAAAGCGCATCCGTTTTGCATCCTGCAGTTCCGGAAGCTGCTCGCGCAAGACCGACAGCCAGTCTTCGGACACGTGAATCTCCACCAAATCTGGCTCCGGAAAATACCGATAGTCCTCGGCATCCTCCTTGGTTCGCATGACGCGAGTGACGCCCGCCTCTTCGTCCCAAAGACGGGTTTCCTGATCCACTGTTCCCCCCTTGTCCAGCACCTTGCGTTGCCTCTTTTCCTCGTATGCCGCAGCCTTCACCGCCGCCTTCATCGAACCGAGGTTTTTGATCTCAACTCTTCCGCCAAACTCACTGCTGCCTGCCGGTCGGAGAGAGATGTTGACCTCAAAACGCAAAGAGCCTTCCTGCATCTTACAGTCGGAGATATCAATATAGCGAAGGATGGATCGCAGCGTGTGCATGTAGCAGTCCATCTCATCAAGGGTACGCATATCCGGCGCACTGACGATCTCCAGGAGTGGCACTCCGGCCCGATTCAGATCCACCAAAGTCGTGCCCTTCAGCTGGGGCTCTTCAGGATGAATCAACTTGCCCGCATCTTCTTCGAGATGAATGTCCCAAATTCCAACATGGCGCGTTGTGCCATCCTTCATGGAAAGTGTCAGATGTCCTTCACGACCAATCTGCGCGTATTTCTGCGAGATCTGGTAGTTTTTTGGCAGATCGGGGTAGTAGTAATTCTTGCGATCCAGAGAGACCCGTTCTGCGATGGTGCAGTCAAGCGCCAAAGCCGCCTTGAGGCCAAACTCAAAAGCCCTGCGATTCAGCACCGGCAGAACGCCGGGCAGGCCGAGACAAACGGGACAGGTCTGTGAATTCGGCGGTGCCCCAAATGCCGTGCTGCATCCACAAAACACCTTCGATCGAGTGGACAACTCGGTATGAACTTCCATGCCAATAACTGTCTCAAAATCCACTGCTGTTCTCCGTTGTCAGATAGCGGACATCGCTCACCAGATGTTCACCGCCGCAAATTTCTGGACTCCCAATGACACTCAGTCTAGAAGAAGCGTTCATTTACAAAGCAAGCGTCCAAGGGAGTGGGCATAGCCCACGCGCCCGCAGGCGCTAACCTGCTCATATCTACTACTGAACTGTGAGTGTTGTCAAATCGTGGCACGGTTCAGGGGGCGTGGGAACCGGACTGTTCGCCGTTGGCTTACCGGGTGCCATGCCCGCTAGTCGGGCATGTCCGCCTGTTTCATGGCCGACAAGCGGCTATGCCACCCAGCGCGGCGAAAGGGCGGCCAGCATGATATAATCACACTCTGTCGTAGAGGGTCACCCAGGACTGCATTGCCTCACACAAGGCATCAACCAGATCGGCAGGAAACTCATCGAATTGCAGCTCCGTCGCGCTAGCCACACTCTCCCGCATGACAGCACTTCGCGCCAAAGAGATGGCGTTTGACCCCTCATCCCGTCCGGAGGCTATCTCCGCCAGTCTCAGAAGCGATGCGTGATTCAGCGTCACTTCCTGGCTGTCAAGATAAAGAAGAGCCAAGACAAAGACAGTGTCGTCGGGTGCCGTGAGCAACTCCTCAACCTCACCGATATACAGACGGTTTCGATCTCTGTACGCAATGGATATCCCACGCTCCTGAGTCACAGGATCCTTTGATGCCAGCATCAATCTGAGCCTCCAAACCGAGGGGATGATATCAACCTGTGCTGCACTCGATCCAAGACCGACGCGGATTAGACTCCACGGAACATCGTGCACACCTCGAATCAGAATCTCCCAGCGCATGGACGGCTCTCCCGCTATCCGATCCGTACTCCAACGGTGCGCTTCAATCTGCCAAAGACTGAAAAAGAGACAACAACACAACAACAGCACAGCAGCAAGCATCACTGCAAGACGATGCCTCTCCCAGATCAAACGAGCACGCTTACACAATGACATCGGTATCCTCCTCAGACCAACGAACCCATCTTAGCCAGCAGGTA
>JAKQFZ010001054.1 GCA_029558215.1 Candidatus Omnitrophota bacterium | reverse complement strand
GATGGTCTGGTTGAGCTCAGGGGTGAGCGCATTCAGAGAATCAATGATGTCTTTGGCCTGGGCAAAACCCTCATCAATGGCGCCACGAATCAGCTCCATGAATTCCTCCAAGGCCTCGACGTCTCCCAGCTCAGGATGTTGTTCTTTGTAGGCACCGAGAAAGGCGGTGGCAAAGTCCACAATTCTCTGCGCGGTGGCCTCGGGGCTGGTGTCCAGACCCTGAAACGAAGGAAGCCCGGGTGTGGATGGGGCTTCTGGAAGTCGTGCTGCGATTTTGCTCTGGGTTCGTTCCTGAACCATGGAGAGAGTGAACTCAATGCTCACCTTTTCCCCTCGTCCGAGTTCGACGATGTCTGTCAAACCCGAAGCGCCGTTGGTTCGGCTCACCTTGGCATATTCGTAGGACTGATATTCAAGTCGCCCGCTGAGACTGTAGGACTGAATCGCTCTGTCGTTTGAGTAACCTATCGCCGCTGCATTCATTTTCAAGACCTCCCCAAGAGGATTACATTGTTCACACGCTAGTTTGGTTTTCGACCGTATTCGACCGGAACTTGAGAGGAAATGTGCTGGAATCCCTGCAAGAGAAATGTTTTGTCAGAACTCGACTTCTGAACACGGCTCTCTTGATTCGTCGTTATCATCTTATGAAGGGCTCTCTATGAAGCCCTCGTGTTTCTGTTGACTCTGAGCGACGGTCAGGAACGGATGTCTGACGACCACAATCGGACTGATGTGAAGTCCCATGGGGGAGATTGGCTGATCAAGTTGACGACTGCCAGTTGTCTGGACTAGAATCCCACAGATAAGCTGAGCAGGTTAGCATCAGCCCTCGGGCAGAATCTGCAGAAGTCTGGGTATGGTTGTGTGGCAGAAGGACTGTTTGGTTACACTCACCCTTTCCTCTGGAGGGAGGGGTGTTTAGGTGTTCTCGCCCGCCATGGCGAGAGTGAGGTAACGTCATCACATAGGGTATTCAAATGCGTCGTTTGCTTAAGGAGTTGCCAATGCTCGGTCACGGTCTGCTGGTGCGATGTTTGCTTCTGGTTGTCTCTCTGTGTCTCGTTCCCATTTACTCCCACGCTATTCCGGAGTTTCTCGCCGCCACTGGGACGCAAGTCGTTCTTGATATCTCGGTTGATGCGAAGGGCGTATCCCAGGTTGTGTCTGGTGCCAATGTTGATATGGCTTACAAGGGTGTCTCCGCAATTGTTGTCTTTGATCTTGCTGCCCAACAGATTGAGAAGCCCTATGCCCTTCGAGTAGATGCTCCAGAGCCCCCGTTCCTGACGGTAAACGGCAAGGAACTGGTCGTGGTTCCTGTTCGAGGGGTTGATGGTTGGTACTACCGTGTTGGAGTGTACTATCTGGCCGTCGGTCGCAATGAGATAGCGATGGCTCCGGCGGATGACTCTTCACTGGATCTGGCTGCT
>JAKQFZ010001050.1 GCA_029558215.1 Candidatus Omnitrophota bacterium | reverse complement strand
ACACGGTTGGCAAGTACCAAGAACTTTCTCTGAACTGACTTCTCTCTGCGAGCAGATCAAGTCGGAACATATCGCTCCTCTTACTTTTACAGGTCGCTATCCAGGGTATGCGCTCCGAGGATTTTACTTTCCCTGGGTCATCAGTCTGGGTGGCTTGGAAGTTCTGAACCGGGCACAGAATCTTGAGCCCGGAGCCTGGAAGGATCCTGCCTTTGTAAGAGCCGCAGAATATGTCGTGGACTTCAAACGAAAAGGCTACTTTCAGTCAGGCTGCATCGGGATGAACCATACGGAATCGCAGATGGAATTCTTGGTCGGTCGAGCAGCAATGATCCCCTGCGGCACATGGCTTCATTCGGAGATGGCCAATCTGCTCCCCTCGGACTTCGTAATGGAGTTCATGCTGTGCCCAGTCTTTGAGGACGGCAAAGGGGAACCAAGTTTGGTCTGCGCCGGTTTGGACGGCCATGGATGGTTCATCGGCAGCAAATCAAAGCACCCCGATCTGGCAGCGGATTTCTTCCGCTACATCGCCTCTCCACAGAATGCGCGGAGATTTGTCGAACAGAAAGGTACTTTGATGAGTGTCGTGGGGCTGGGTGAGGTCAATGCCCCGCCACATCTCCTGAAACCTCTGGAGTATGTTGAGAGTGCCAAAGGCACCTGGTCACTTGACTACGAAGAATGGTATCCTGAGATGGGGACTGAGATTCAGAATCTCTTTCGCGATCTTTACAACAATCTGCTGACCCCTGAGCAATTTGTCGAGCAAATGGAAAAACAGGCAGAAAAGGTACGCTCGGACTCACACATCCAGAAGTTCAAAGTACCCTGACAAGGTTACGCCATGACAAAACAGACAAGAAGCAAAGCGATAGGAAGAGCCACAGCGGACTTGAAAAGGCCACTGGCCTTGATTGTTCTCTTCCTCCTTCCCGCCGTGCTTTTATATCTCGTGTTTTTCGTCTATCCGATGGGACAGGCGATACGGCTCTCCCTCTTTCGGGGCAGCGCTGCAGCCGAGAGATTTGAATACGTCGGCAGTGAGAACATTGCCAAACTGCTTCTCGAAGATGCCTCCTTTTGGAGGGCACTCTGGCACAACGTTCAGTTTATCTTTGTTGGCGGCACAGCAACCCTGGTGCTTGCCTTGTCACTGGCTGTCGGTCTGACGTGGTGTGGCCGCGGACGAGACTTCTTTCGCATCGTCTTTCTTTTCCCGAATGTGATGTCCGTTGTCGCTGTCTCTATTCTCTGGTCCTTTGTCTTTAATCCATCCTTCGGACTTCTGAACGGACTGCTCAGGCTGATGCGCCTGGAGCAATTCTGCCGTGCCTGGTTGGGAGAGCCTGCCACCGCGCTGTGGGCGGTAATGCTCATCTATGTCTGGTGCGCCACGGGTTTCTATGTCGTTCTGTTCTACGCAGGCCTTCTTCGAATCCCAAAGGACTACGTCGAAGCCGCACAGATAGATGGGGCAAACTTCTGGCAGCAATTCCGTCATATTTCCCTACCCCTTCTGAGTGAGATTCTCAAGATCGCTGCCGTCTACATCGTCATCAACTCGGTGAACATCTTCTCGCTTGTTTTCGTAATCAACGAAGGCCAGCCAAGTCGTTACAATGACGTGCTGCTCACCTACCTTTACCAGCAGGGATTCCAGAATGGAAACTTCGGCTATGCCTGTGCCATCGGTGTGATGATTCTGATTACCGTTCTGGTCTTTGCTGTAGCAGTCAACCGCCTCTTTCGACAGGAGCCTGTGGAACTATGATCTCCAAGACAGCCCGATACCTTATTACCATGCTCCTTTCACTCTATGCGCTTGTTGTCGTCTACCCACTTTTCTGGATGATTGCGACATCACTCAAGGATTCCTGGAGTATTTTCGCCGAACCCTGGAGACTTTTCGGATCGGTTCATCTGGTAAACTATACCAACGCCTGGCTCAAGGGGGCATTGGGCTGGAAATTCTGGAATTCCCTCATCATTGACACTTTGTCTCTTGTGTTCATTCTCCTGCTCTCAGCGATGGTGGCCTATGTCCTTGCGCGGTTTCGATTCCCTGGAAACAGATTTCTCTATTACCTTTTCCTTCTCGGAATGGCCTTACCCGTCTTTCTGGGAATCGTCCCACTCTTCATTTTGATGAAGAACCTTGGACTCTTGGATACACGAATCGGTCTGGCAACCGTCTACTGCGCTTATTCGCTGTCGTTCACCATTTTTGTGTTGCACGGCTTCTTCAGAACCCTTCCAGCCGAACTGGCGGAGGCAGCAGTCATGGATGGTTGCTCCCCGTTTGGGGTGTTCTGGAAAGTGATGCTGCCTTTGGCAAGGCCAGGCCTCGTTACTGCAGGAATCTTTGTCTTCATCGGACTGTGGAACGAGTACCCTCTTGCCTTGGTGCTGCTGACCTCCGAGACTTCCCAGACTCTTCCTGTCGGCATCGCAAATCTGACCATGACTCAGAAATATCAGGCGGACTGGGGAGCCCTGTTTGCCGGCTTGACCATCGCGGTCATCCCAACAGTTCTCCTCTACTCAGTTTTTCAGAAACAAATCCAGGCAGGCCTCACGGCCGGAGCCATCAAAGGATGAAATCCGGATTTCTACTTGTGGAGGGAAAGCAGTATGCTGTCGAGAGAACGTGTCATTGCCGTGATCAATCATCAGAAACCCGATCGGATTCCGGTCTATGGCTGGGTGTCCGCAAACCTTACAGAGCCCATTACCAAAGCATTCGGATCTGTTGAGGCGTTCGAGGACAGATATGAATTTGATTTCGCGCATCTTTTTGGCGGACCGTCCTGTTTCTCAAACGATGAACTGAAGCAAGCCAGACAGGCTCGCGGAGGCTCACTTACACCCAAAGATATCCTCCAGATTCCGATGTGCGATCCCCACAAATCCGAAGACTATCAGAACATTATTGATGCCATTCGACACCACAAGCACGAACGCGGGCGTTTCGTCTATGTTCAGACTCCAGGGATTTTTGAGGCACTCAACGGTGGGTTCGGCATCGAAGAACACCTGTGCCATCTCGCTGAGTTCGAAGACGACCTGCACCTGGTGTATAAACGCCAGGCAGAATGGAACCGAGATTTCGCCAACAACTGCATTGATCTAGGCGTGGACATGGTACATGTGTCCGACGACTGGGGAGCGCAGCATGGACTCATGTTCAGTCCCAAAACCTGGTGGAGTCTGATCTATCCCTATCATAAAATCACCTGTGATTTGGTTAAGTCTCGCAAGACCTTCGTGAGTGTCCACAGCGACGGCAATGTAAACGCCGTCGTGGACGGAATCATCAAACTCGGCTACGATGTCGTCCATCCGTGGCAGGAATCCGCCGGTATGAGCCTTCAACAATACAAAGAGAACTTCATGAGCCATTTCACCGTCATGGGCGGACTCGATGTACAGACAACCATCGGCTTCGGCAAACTGGATTTTCTGCGCTCTGAAATCCAGCGCGTAATGGGCATGTTCGCCGAAGGGGGACTTCTTCTCTGCACTACACATTTCGTGCAGCCACACTGCACGATTGAGGAACTCACTCTTGCGTTTGACCTGATTCAGGAACTGAGAACGATCTGAACTGGCGCTCTCTGATGTGGGCTGTCTTACAGGTATCCCTCTTCTTCTCAACGACGAACCCGTGAAGCGCTCTCGCCTCACGGGTTCGCAAAGGTACACTACGATCAACGCAGCATCCACCTGCTGCGGTCTACTTGGCGGACTCCCAGAGCACTTTCGGAATGTCTGTGCTGCTCTGAATCGCTATCGTGACCGTCTCTGAGTCCGAGTACTCACCGTCAGTGACACCAAAAGTGATAGTCGCCGACCGAGATGTTCCAGAAATCCATTCGAACCGCCCCGTTTCAGGACTAAATGACGCATCTGCTGGAGTTCCGATGGCAGAATAGGTCAACACATCTGGTTGAGGACCGTCGGGATCCGTCGCAGACAGTTGGATCACTACAGGAGTGTTGGTCTCATACGTTCGACTTCCAACTGACGCAAGCACGGGAGGGCGATTCGAGTTCACGGTAATGGAAATCGTTTGAGTCGCCTCAGCAAGACCATCGGTCACTGCGAAGATGATATCTGAGTAAACCCCTTCATCTCCAGGGAGTGGGTTCCAGTCGAACTGCTTTGTCAGCAGGTCAAAAGAGGCTGAGGTTACCGGACCCGAAGGAACATTCATTGCAGAATACGTCAGTGTCTGTCCCTCATCATCCGGATCAGTCGCTTGCACAACAAAACCAAGACTCTTGTGAACGGTCACTTGCCTGTTTCCGATAGGGTCAATCTCCGGAGGGCCATTGGTATTGATGATGGTCAATTTGATGGTTTCCGTATCGCAGTCAATTCCATCGGAAGCGATAAAGGTAATATCAAACTCTTCCTGCTGAATCGCCTGGTTGAAGGGCGGTTTGTAACTGAACTGCCACGTCATTTCGTCGAAGGCAGCATCCGGTGGCGAATCAGTGCATACAACTGTCACCGGGTCATCATCCGGATCAACAACCTCAACACGGAATGTAAGAAGGTCTCCCTCGTTCAGATCAAAAACTCTGTCTCCAATGGGAATGATGTCTGGAGGCGAGTTGGCTCCTACTTCGACAAAAGTGAAGGAATCTGGGGATGTGCCAGTTTGGCCGTCTGTATTCCTGACCCTAACACTCACAGTTCCAGTTCCAACAGGCACCGCTGGCGTCAGCGCCGTAATCTGGTTGACATTCAATGTTGATGGCGAGACAACAAATCCACCAAAAAGAACTACTGCACCGGTGCGGAAACGAACTCCGTTGATCGTGACCAGCGTGCCACCAGGTCTTGGCCCTGAGTTTGGGCTGGACGATGTAATTCCTGGGGGACCTAGATACTGGTAGTTCAGAGGATTTGAACTTTGGCTGTCAGGATTCACAACCAAGACAGCGACAGTTCCAGTTCCGCTCGGCGACACGGCGGTCAGCTGAGTGGAACTGATAAATGTCACATCCGATGACGGTTTGGCACCAAACATCACTGAAGCACCGTTGACAAAGTTCGTTCCATCCAGGGTCACCAAAGTGCCCCCTGGCTGTGCACCTTGGATAGGGTTAATAGAAGAGAGCGTGGGGGCCGGGTCAAACGTAAAAGCACCCGACTTCACAGCGGCCTGCCCATCGGCATTCTGGACAGTCACACTCACAACACCGGCACCCGCAGGAGTGAGCACATCAATGATCGAGCCACCCGTAACGACAGCACCAACACCTGGATTTGCACCAAACAGAACACTCACAGGAGCCAGGAAGTTTGCGCCAGTGACCGTGACCGGTGTCCCGCCTGACTCCGGGCCACGGTCTGGGCTGATAACACTGATGCTTGGTGGAGCGATATAGGTGAAAGAGTTAGGCAACAACCCTGCTTGTCCATCAGGATTCCGAACTGCCACCCCGACAGATCCAGTTCCAGGGGGACTGACAACCTGAAGAGTTGTAGTCGCGTGGTACACAACGGACGGCGACATGGCAGCCCCGAAAAACACTTGCGCACCCGACACAAAATTGGCCCCAGTCACTGTCACTACGGTACCACCCGACTGTGGCCCGCTGCCGGGAGCCACTCCAGAGACACTGGGAGCCGGTATGTATGTATATCCTGCCGGAAGAACATCGAACTGCCCATCGCCATTGGTCACGGTAACATCAACCGTACCCGTACCAGCAGGAGTAGTCACCGTGATCTGTGAGGAGCTGTCTGCAACAACATCCATCGCCTCGTTGACACCAAACATCACCGACACTGAGCCCATGAAATCAAAATCGCTTCCGAGGATCACAACCGAATCCCAACCATCCGAACGGCCACTCGAGGGCACGACCTGGCTGACTGTCGGAGGCGGAATATAGGCGTATCCATCAAAAAGAATCCCCACTGAGCCGTCCGGAATCGTCACCTTGACATCAACCAGACCTGGCGCATGTGATGGCGTCAAACATGTCAGATGTGCCGACGAGTCCACGACGACGCTTCCAGCGAGAAGTCCTCCAAACTCGACCGTCGCACCAGCCACAAATCCAGCACCAGCAATCTCAACCACGGTATTTCCAGCAGTCGGTCCTTTCACCGGAAGGACTTGGCTGACGATGACCGGTGTGATGTAAGTAAACCCTCCGGGCAACGAACCATATTGGCCATCCGGATTGGTGACTCGAACGTTGACCACCCCAACCCCAGGGTTGGTGGTCGCCCAGATCACGGCATGGTCATGTACCATGACAGACGCGGCACCGTAGGGTCCAAAAGAAACCGTTGCGTCTGGATGAAAATGCAATCCATTGATCGTAACAGGGGTACCCCCTGTCTGGTTGCCGCTGGTCGGGTCAACGCTGAGTACAACAGGCGCTGGAACATAGAGGAAAGCGTCAGACACCTCATCGTACTGACCATCGAGATTTGTGACACGAATCGCTACAGACCCAACGCCCGACGGAGTCAGAAATGTGATTTCGGTTGCCGAGACAACGGTAGTACTGAGTGCGTTTTTGCCTCCGATCCTGACTGCTGCCCCGGGACTGCTGAAATGGTCACCAAAAATGCTGACAAGTGTTCCGCCATTCTCCGGACCCTGGCCCGGAGCAATGCTAAGAATCTCCGGCGCAGGAACATAACGGAAGGCTGCATCCAAGATGTCCTGCTGACCATCAGAGTTTCGAACTGTAATCGCCACTGTTCCAACTCCATAGCCCTCGGGTGCAACAGCGTCTAGACTTGTCGAAGAAGAGAACACAACGGAAGGTGACTGTGTGGCTCCGAAGAAAACCTGCACTCCAGCCCTGAATCCAGTTCCTGATATCCCCACAACAGTCCCTCCCGCTTCAGGTCCAGAATCGGGGGTGATTGAGAGAATGTCGGGAGGTGGGTAGTATGTAAAAGCATTGGTCAGTGTTGCCTGCTGAAGATCGGGATTCCGCAAGGTCACGTTCACAATTCCTACACCGGCAGGCGTTTTGCATGTGACCGTCTGGGAATTGACCACAACAATATCCGTTGCAGCGACAGAACCAAAAGCCACCGTAAGTCCGCTGTCAAAGAATCGTCCAGAGATGGTAACGGAAGTGTTCCCAGCCTCAGGCCCTTCATTTGGCAGGACTGAATAGAGAACTGGAGGAGGATCGTAGAAATACCCGTTGGTCAACACTCCACTCCCGTCGCCAAGGTTGGCCACAGTGACATTGACGGGTTGATTGGCAGGTCCAGCGGGAGCGATACAGGTAAGTTGTGTCAGACTTTGCACTTGCACAGCAGTTGCCGGAGTGCTTCCGAATGTCACCGTCGCTCCCTCACGGAAGTACTTTCCTGTAACGGTCACAGGTGTACCACCACTGGACGGACCACCCCCCGGACTGACGAGAGTGACCTCAGGAGGAGGAAGAAATACAGAGCCGACAATGGCAACCTGCCTCGGATTCAAGGCAGTGGTGAGCGTGTGAGCGATTGTATTGCTCGCTGAGGAGATGACTACCACATCTGTGCCCGCAGACTTGCAGACATAGACATAATCTCCCATCGGTGTGATGGCAATACCTCTGGGAGTAGAGTTCACGCCAAGGCTGATGTTTACTCCAGGGATAAGCGTGTCTGTGACCGTGTCAATGCAGCGCACAAAGTCAGGCTGGTTGCCCTGCTTTCCGTCAATCGTAATATATGCCTTGGTTCCATCAGGTGTGATACGGATGGACTGTGGACGCTCGTTCACTTTGGGCGGACCTGCAATAATGCCGATATTGATTGGGGAAGAAGGAAGAGCGGTTCCAGTTGCCGCATCAAGAACAAGAACATTCTCTGCGTTGAAATTCGTCACGTACAGTTTCGTTCCATTCGGTGTGATCGCGATACCATTGGGACTTGTCCCGAGAGCGTAACTGTTCACTACCTGAAGTGTCGCCACGTCAATGACAGATATCGTGCTGATGGCAAAGTTAGCCACGTAGATTTTCGAACTGTCCAGCGTACTGATGATGTCAACCGGAGCAGCGGCAGGGTTCCCCAGAGAAATCGCGTCGATCTCTGGAGTGCCCGGGTTGACATCCACGACAACCTGATTGGGAACGTCAATCACTGAGACTGTCGCCGAGAACTCGTTCGTAACAAACGCATACTGGCCATTGGGAGTGATGGCAACAGAACTAGGACCATCCTCGACAGTCAGAGTCTTGGCCACAGCGTTTGTCTTGGTGTTTATGAACATCACGGTGTCCGGAAGGCCATCCGCACCGGTAGTGCGGTTGGAGACCAAGACGTAACTGCCATCAGGAGTGACCGCAACACCCACAGGGCCATCTCCAACTGAGATGCCTACTCCAACAACCGGAGGATTTAATGCCGTATTCACTGGGGATACAGTATCCGACCCATAGTTGGTCACGTAGGCAGTCTTTGACCAGACACACGGCACCGACAAACAAAGTGCCCCTAGACAGAAACAAACAAGAGCAATGCTCCTACCGCCGAGAAAACCTCTTCCTAGAACCATTTCCAGATACCTCCTAAAGACCGAACTGCCCGATAGCGGAAGACTCCTCATCGGGAAGGCACACTTCCACTGCCTCTGTGCCAAACTGCCGAGAGCACGTCACTCAAGTTCTCCGACCAGTCCGTACACAACCGATAAGCAAGACACCAGTCCACTCTGTTTCAATGGAGATCCATCGTTCATGGGTTTCCACGTGTAATCGTAATATACAATATCCCAGATAGAACAGTCAAACTGTTTTTTGTCTTGCGGAGAAGCACTCAGACTTCAATGACCATCACTTTGCCGAGTATTTGAATGAGCGGGCGGGGGTGGTGATCAGCCGGGAGAAAGTGCGCCAGATTCAACGGCATGGGATTGATCCAATGGAGACTAAATATCCTCCAACTCCTCTTCCTCATCAACAGATTGGCTGCCATCGTCGAGCAAGACTTCCCTCGGACGACTCCCCCGAGGGGGACCAACAATGCCTTCCTGCTCCATCTGATCAAGGAATCGCGCCGCCCTGCCGTAGCCAATCTTCAGGCGACGCTGGAGCAACGAGGTAGAGGCAGTGCCCGTCTCAATGACGATCTGCTTGGCCATGTCAAAGAGATCGACGTCCTCCGGAAACGAGTTCTGATCCTCGAGTTCCGATGGAAGTGGAATCTCAAAAAGCGTTGTCTGTCTCGCTGTGGGCTTGCGAGCCTGTGTATTTGGACTCTCGGCATCCCCTTCCTCAAAGTCTTGCGCCAGATATTCCGGCTTCCCATTGGCACGAAGATAATCACATACCCGTTCAATCTCCTCGGTGGTCACAAAAGATCCCTGGATTCGAATCGGCTTCAAGGAAGCAGCACTGGAGAACAGCATATCGCCCCTGCCCAGCAGTGCCTCCGCACCATTGCAGTCAAGAATAGTTCTGGAGTCCACTTTGGAGGCAACCTGAAAGGCGATACGCGAGGGGAAGTTCGCTTTGATGATGCCAGTAAGTACGTTGACAGAAGGTCTCTGTGTGGCAATGACCAGATGAATGCCAACCGCCCTGGCTTTCTGTGCAAGACTGGCGATCAAGACTTCCGTGTCATTGCGGGCGTAAGTCATCAAGTCTGCAAGCTCATCAATAATCACAACAATGTACGGCAAGAAGGGTCGAAGCACCAAGGCGTCTGCATCGGAGATGGTGCCTTCCGAGAGCATCTTTGCCATCTTGGAATTGTAGGAACGAAGATCGCGACATGAGATGCGTGCCAGAGCCGAGAAACGATCCTCCATCTCCTCAACCACCCAACGCAGTGCTGCACCCGCTCGGCGGCTGTCTGTGATGACTGGTGCCATCAGATGGGGAATGTCTTCATAGATTCTCAGTTCAACCCGTTTCGGGTCGATCATCAGGAACTTTATCTCCTCCGGAGTCGCCTTGAAGAGGAAACTTGTGATCATGGTGTTGATGCAAACGCTTTTCCCCGCTCCAGTCGCTCCAGCAATCAGAAGGTGCGGCATCTTGCTCAAGTCAGCATAAAAGGGTTCACCGGACAGCGTCTTGCCAAGCGCAATCGTCAAGCGAGCCGGATTGGCCTTGAACGAAGGCGATTCAATAAGTTGTCTGAGAAAGACCTTCTGCTGAACCTTGTTCGGCACTTCCACTCCAACGGTTCCCTTGCCAGGGATTGGAGCGACAACTCGAATTGGTGAAGTCTTGAGGCTCAGGGCAAGGTTGTCGGTCAGACCTGTGATACGGTTGACCTTCACCCCGGGCGGGGGTTCCATCTCATAGCGTGTGATGACCGGTCCTTTCTGGAAGGCGACCACCCGGGCATCAATTCCGAAATCCTGAAGAGTCCTCTCCAACTGTCTGGAGTTACGTTCGATCTCATCCATTGGAACATAGTCATCCGTGTCCTCAGGAGGATCCAGGAATGAAACCTCAGGAACAAGCCTCTCTGCACTATGGGGATGGGGAGTATCGGCAGCAGGGGCCTCACGCTCTTTCGGTCTAGGTGGTTCAGGCGGTTGGGACTTTGGACGGATCGGTTTTGGCTTTGGTTTTGGTGCCAGAACTTCGTCTGCGTCTGGTATGATCAGACGGTCTTGCTCTTCCGGCGCGAACAGGTCTACAGTCCGTAGCGTCTTCTTCGGCTCCCAGTCTTCTTCATCGTCCTGGTCGTCAGGTTCAGAATCCCTCGTGAAGAGGCGGTCAAGCATATCTCGAGACCATCGGAGAACCCATGCTGCAGCATTTCGAATGACTGCTGAAATCGCGTTCAACTCAAGGTCAACAGCAACGATCAAGGAGACAATCAACAGAGCAAGCAGCGTGATGCCACCACCCGCCTTGCCCAGATTACTCACCAGTTCGGCGACCAGTTGCCCGAGAATGCCCCCGGAATGGTCAGAACTGACCTGAACAGTCAACAGAAGAGACAATAGGCCGCACCCCGAGAGCACTGAGAGCAGAATGCCCAAGACACGAATAGGTACCCCTTCGAGTGGTCTTCTCCGAAGCCATGAAAAGCATCCGACAAGAACCAGAGCAGGGATCAAAAAAGCGGCCAAACCAAAAAACTGAAAGAGAGCGTCAGAGATCCAAGCCCCCGGTTTGCCGATAAGATTGTTCACATCCTGGTCTGATGACCGGTTGAAAGGACTTGGGTCCGTCGAAGAATGTGTGAGCAAGGAAAGGAAAAGCAGAATCCCCAGAGCAGCAAAAAGGATGCTCAGGATATCATTCTGCTTCCCTTGACCGAGACTCGACCACAATTTCCTCATCGCAGGAATAATGCTACCACCAGCCCAAGGGGAATGCAATAGAACGCAAACCAGTGTATGCGACCATGCTTCACAATCAAGCGAATCAGATGCAGGCAGAAGTAACTAACCACAAAGGCCGCCACCATACCCACAATCAGAATGCCCACCGGGGTTGGATTGTCACAGCTCAGAATCTCCTTTCCCGCAGCCCCCATGATCGCCGGAATGCTGAGGATAAAGGAGAACTGAACGGCGAGCGGCCTGCTCAGCCCCAAGAGCAAGGCCACAGCAATGGTCGTCCCCGATCGCGAAAGCCCTGGCATGACCGCCAGTCCCTGAGCCACCCCGATCAGCACCGCGTGCCACCAGACCATCTGGTCGGTACTGACAATGCCCTCTCCCTTGGGAGCTCTGAGGGTAAGAAGGAGAACCCCACCCGTCAGAATCAAAGCGAAACCAACACCACGCACGTTGGCAAACATACTCTCAAACCAGTCTTCAAAAGTCAGCCCAATTACTCCTGTGACTCCTGTCGCCAAGACGAGCAAGAGCAGGTACCGAAGTGCTCCCCGTTTCTGCCAGAAGGGATTCCCACCTTTCTTGAAAACACCATGCATTTGCTTCCATCCATCCAGAAGGAGCACATCTATGTCGCGTCGGAACATCCACACAATCGCCAACATCGTCGCGACATGCAACATGATGTCAAAATGCATCGGGGGCTCGGCAATCTTGAACAGATGCTGCAAGATGACAAGGTGTCCCGAGCTGGACACGGGCAGAAACTCAGTAAGTCCCTGAATTGCACCAAGTTCAGCCGCCTGTAACAGATTCATATCTTAACCTCTTTGGATCCGGGGGCAGACAAAGAGAACCTTTGGAGTCCCAAATGGGCGATCCTACCCAAATTCAGCCTTTCGGTGCCTCTGAATCAGAGGACTTTCTGTCCGAGATTTGTTGTGCCTTTCTGAGCAGGCGCTCAATGCGGTCGGCAATGTCAAAGGGATCAAACGGCTTTGTGACAAAGTCGTTTGCGGAAGTCCCCAGTTTCCAGAATCCATCGGCCAAATCCGAATCCTTGGTGATGGAAGTCATGATCAGCACAGGAATGTGACTCAGACGGGGGTGAGATCGGATGTCCGAACACAGTTCAAGCCCCGTTCTGCCAGGCATAACAATGTCCAGAACGGCCAGGTCGGGCTCATGTTCCTCAAAGAGATTCCACGCCTGTCGTCCGTCGTACGCTTCAAGAGTGTCAATGTTACGCGCCTTCAACACAACAGAAACGATATTGACAATGCTACGCGAATCATCAGCAATAAGAACGAGCGGTTTTTCCCTCATTATGTCCTGGTGCAGCCTTCGGTCTCCTGCTTTCGAGCGTATTTACTGCTCTCTATTTACCCCAAAACCCGATGCTACCGCAAGATATTTCTGCCGCCGAGTATATCACTCACTGAACGGGACGTCTGTCGAGACTTGTCCATGTCCCAAACAGATGGTATGTTATCCTCGCCTTGAGGAATCAGCATGATCCATGAGAATGCGTTCAGCCTGTGCTTATTGGCTGCATGAGCACAGACCTGACAGGATTGGAAGGCTTCGGAATTGGTTACCTACA
>JAKQFZ010001035.1 GCA_029558215.1 Candidatus Omnitrophota bacterium | reverse complement strand
GAAGATGTCTCGAACCACAGAGCCGGGGATCGTAGAGATCTCATTGTTTGTTCGGAGGATCTGATTGATATAGTCCGTCGTGGCATCATAACGCGTCCTCAAGCGGCGCTCCGTCAGGACCGTTGATCCTACGGCGAGAGGGGAAGCCACCAGCTCGGCGCTATAAGGGGACTCCGACTCCTCACCTGTTGAGGGGTTGAGAGAGATCGCCGTGACCACATAGTAGAGAGGTGTGTCTTGAGGTACGGTTGAGAAGATATCAAAGCCTAAAGTCCCCTCGGACTCGCCCAAGAGACGATTATGTCTAAACAGGAAATAGTCTCTAGGGTCCACACTCGACATTCGTGGATACCTTGATGAGAGGGCCGCCCAGATCTGTCTCATAAACCTGATCGCCCACGGTTTGCAAGATCGTCTGGTCAAAGTCCTCTTCCACCAAGACCTGCCTTAACTGTCCTCGATTCTGCGTATAGACAAGACTCGTAGAGGCGAGGGGGAAGATCTCCTCGCGCTGAAATGAGGGTGTTGAGATCAAGGACACATTGACCCGTGTATACCCGGAAAGACCTCCAGCGGGTTCTGTGGAGCAGTAGACATTGTAGCCGATCACTGAATCTTCTGGATTGCGCGTCCACACGATCTCAACACTATCCAATCTACGACGCACGGACAGCCCCGTAGGCGCATTGATCGTGTTCAAGAGATCCGCTGGCCGCAACACTTCCACGACGGCGCGGGAAGCCTGTGTGACGTTCCCCAAGACGTCCACAGCTCGCACTTGCACCGTGACCTCTCCGAAGGAGACAGGTAGCCCTTCTGGGTATACGGTTGCGTTTGGAATTTGAAATGTCGTACCTGAAAACGCCACAAGATCGGGATCGGATACAAACCCGGTCCCATTGAGGTTGATCTGCACGTCTACGGTGTTCGTGGGCAAACTTCCCTTGAGCTGAAGAAAGAGGCGCGAGGTCGTGCGTCTCAGATCATCCGTCGTGAGCGTGCCATCATTATCGAGAAAGAATAGGGGCTTGGATGCCATGTTAACACCTCTTCAGGTCATCGGACACGGATGCTCTGATTGAAATTCAACAATACAGAGGGGAGTCTTATGATGTCTCGCAACACTTCGGTCCTACCTGCGCGCGACAATAATTGAATCTCCAGGACAAGAGAGGTAGGATCTTCTGCCTCGAAGACTTGGATGTTCACGACTCTTTGCAAAAACTCCAGATCCGTCACAGGCTGATACCTCTCTTGGAACCTCTTGATTTCTTGATATGCTCGCAGGTTCTGGGTCACTTCCTG
>JAKQFZ010001014.1 GCA_029558215.1 Candidatus Omnitrophota bacterium | reverse complement strand
TTCCTTTGGAGAAGTGCTTGAGGAGAATGTCGCCTTTGCCCGCAAGTCCCACTCGAACGAGTGGGACTTGCGGGCAAAGGCGACATTCTCCTCAAGCACTTCTCCAAAGGAATGCTTCAGCGAGTTGGTCTCGCGCAGGCGCTCCTGGGAGATCCCGACGTGTATATCCTCGACGAGCCCGCCTCTGGCTTGGATCCCATCGGTCGTCGAGATCTTCGCCGCGTTATCATGGAACTTCGTGACAGGGGGAAAACCATCTTCTTCTCCTCCCATGAGCTTTCTGAAGTGGAGATGATCTGTCACCGAATCGCCATCCTGAAAAATGGTCGGACGATACTCGAAGGGTCACTCTCTGAAATTGTCGAACCACTCAAAGCCAACAACCGGAATCTGGAAGACTTCTTTGTGAGCGTCATCACTGAGGATGAAACGACCCGCTGTATTACCCGTGAGAAGGAGCGGCATACGGAGGTGACCAACCAATGACCGCCATTTTTATGATCGCCAAAAACACATTGGTTGAGTCACTTCGCAGACGCGACATTTATGTGCTTGCAGTCATCAGCTTTGTGCTCATCGGAGTGTCGTGCTTCGTGACTTTCTGGGGAGCGTCGGGACTTCAGCGATTCTTGACGGATGTTTCCATGACGGTTATCGGTGTCTGCAGCACCATCATCGCCATTGTCGTGACTGCCAGGCAACTACCCTCGGAGATGGAATCTCGAACGCTCTATCCATTGTTGGCCAAACCCCTGTCCAGATCCGGATATCTTGTCGGAAAGTTTTTGGGCTGCTGGGCAATCGCTGTGTTTAGTATGCTGTTTTTCACTGCCGCCTTCTTATTTGCCCTGCTTGTCGTCGTTCGGGGTGGGGTTGGATTCATCTTGGTGCAGGCGCTGTTTGCCCGCGCTTTGATGCTGGGTGTCGTGGTGAGCCTGACATTGTTGCTCTCAACATTTCTGACGCACTCCGCAAATGTGACGATCATGTTGCTCGGTTCCTTCGGAGTACGGCTTGTCAGCAGTACGATTCTGCTTTTCGTCAACAAAGTCGAACCGTTCACCGCGATCACGATGAAGGCCTTCTATTATGTCATCCCGCACCTGGAATTGTTCGATCTGTCCAGGAAGGTTGTCCATGTGTGGCAGCCTGTCCCTGCCTGGGTGCTGTTCGGGCTTTCAGCCTACGCCGCTGTCTATGTCATTTTGCCCCTGACCTTCGCGAGCCTTATCTTTTCAAGGAAATCTCTATGAAATCCTCAGGGCTGCGTGTGAATTTGTGGCAGATTGCTGTGGCGATCAGTGTGGTGGCACTCGTTGCCACTGCTCGTCTCGGATCGGCACTTCTTGCGTATCACAACGCTGAGGAAGCCAGAGTCTCAGACTACAGCAATCCAATGCAGGGTGGCTTTGCCGTTCATGTGGCTCGCGAACTCAGACTGTCCATCGCGGATTTGTTCTGGCTCAAGACTGAAGAGTATATTCACGATGGAGTTCAGCACCGTCCGCATGGAGAGGGTGACGAGTTCGCAACCACCCATCAGGAACAGTCGGAGCATGTTCACACCGAAGAGTGTGACCACACCCATGAAGATGAGGAATATGACGCAGAAGGCATTCCTCTAAAACAAGACGATTCGAGTGTTGTTGGGCTTGCCCACGACTGCGAAGATCATGGCGGGACCTTGATCCCCAGCAGGCAGTCTGATTTTCGCGGTTTCCTGGGTGATCTGGAAAGGCAGACCCAACCATACTCACCAGAACACCATCTGAGCGCTGATCCTCAGGAACTGCTTCCCTGGCTCAGGCTTGCAACACTCTCCAATCCTCATCACATCAGAGCCTATCGAGGTATCGCCTTCTTCCTCGCGACTTATCTGAAACGCCCTGCACAGGCCATTCAGGTGATCCAGGACGCGCTGGTGCTCAATACCGATCATCCGCAACTGCTTTTGGTCTTGGGACGACTGCACTTCTACGAACGCAAGGATCCCGTTGCGGCGAGCAAGTATTTTGAGCGCGTGATAGAACTGTGGAAAGAGGATTCGAATAAGGGAACCTGGGATGAAGAAGATCAGTTCGCTGTCAGACAGAGTTTTGTGCACTTGGCCTACTGCGAGATGAGACAGGGGAACAAGGATGGGGCAATCTGGTGGTGCGAAGAAGGAATGCGGGAGTTCCCAGATGCCGAGGCGGTCAAGAGATACCGAATGAGGCTGTTGGGGCAAGTTCCACCGCGGAGAAATCCGCCTCGAGATCAGATACCGCGTGAAGAAGATCACTTGCACCAACATGATGCGGGAAGAACCGATCACTGAGAGTTTCACTATCCAAAGGAGAATTCACTGGTGAACAGAGCGTTACCTCTTCTGCTGCTGTTTGGGCTGTTCTTGTTTGGAGTTGCAGTTCGCAGGGTGCATGCGGTCGAAAACCCCGTTCTTCCCTCCGTGGCGGACAGCGGCGTGATGAAACATCGTGGCGAGTACTACCTGATGGGAGTGGGCACCAACGGACATATCTACATTTCCGACGACCTCATTCAATGGAAAGGTACCTATCCAGCAATGACGATGAAAAATGCCTGGGCGCGAGGTGGGGCTGCAACTGACTGGCAGATTCATGCCTGCGATCTCAACTATGTCAACGGCGTTTTTCACCTTTACTGGTCCGTGAACTATCTTGACGCCGATCTCGACATCCGACAGATCGGTCATTCCGTTGCTGTTGAGCCGTTGGGTCCGTATATCGAGCCAGTCACTGAGACATGGTTTGATGGGCGCATTGATCCGCAGCTGTTCGTGGATGACGATGGCGCCCCCTATTTCTACAAAGTGCTCTTCGAGCATGGGAATGTTATCTACGGAGAACGTCTGAAGGATCCGTGGACACATGGGGACGATCCGAAACGGTTGCTCTCGACATTGGAAGGCACCTGGGAACAACTGGATCCGCAAGGCTACCTGGTCAATGAAGCTCCCTGGGTCTTCAAGTACCGAAACAAATACTACATGCTCTATGGTGCAAACCATGTGGGGCTTGGACATTATGCAATCGGTTGTGCACAAGCCGATTCTCCGATGGGTTTCTCGAATGCAACCAAATATCCCCATGCGGTTCTGGATTCGAAGATCATCTCTGTCGGCAGTGATTTGAGCGGCTCCAAGCAAGAGTTTCGCATCCACAACTGCGGACAACCTTCTGTTGTTCGAGGTCCGAACGGCTTCGAGTGGTGGGTTGTCTATTTCGCGAAGTACAACGAAAGTGCATCAAGCCAGGCGGTGGACAGGGTGTTGTTTTTTGATAGAGAACTATTCATTGACGGGCCTTCTACCACGAACACGCCAGGCTACCATCCCAATCCGAGCCTTCCCACATTTCGTGACTTGTTCTGCGAAGACCAACAGCAGTCTCTGGCGGAGCGGTGGCAACTTGCCTGTGGACAATGGGTATCATGCGACGGTTTACTGCAACAACAGGCGACCGCAGGTGGAGCCATGGCGATCGTCAAAAGCACACCTGCCCGGAACTATCTCTTCGAGGCAAGCATCAAACTCAGCACGGGTAAAGGTACGGCGGGAGTGATCGCCTATTGGCATGACAGCGAAAACTGGCTCTCCCTCTGTCTGGACAGGAAAAACCAGGGCTGGTTTGCAGAGAGAATGGAACAAGGCAGCCTCACACTGGAACGTCATGAGTTGCCGTCCACCTTCAACTTCGATGTCTTTCATACGATTCGTGTCTGCCACAATGCAGACACCTTCGAAGTCCAGATTGACGGAATCGGCGCAGGGGATGTCTGGACGGTTAGAACATCATTCGACAAAACCGGTCTCCCCGCTCTTTGCACAAAAGACACCTCTGCACTCTTTGATGGTGTCACCTACACAATTGGATGGGACGAGTTTGACAGCACAATCCGAGGCTGGGGAGATGCCCTCTGCGGTCATGAAGCAGCGGGGAATTGGAATGTCACCGAACGGGGGCTTACTCAGAACGACAGGGACTCTCACGCGTGTGTCTACAAAGGGGATTTGGTGGATGAATATGAGTTCATGACTCAGGTTTCTTTCGCCGAAGCAGCTGAGAGTGACACATACGCTGCGGCGGGGATTTATGCCGTTTATGTGGATGCTTCAAACTGGTTGAGTGCGGTCGTCGAGAGACCCAGTCAAGACCTTGTGATCAGGGGACAGATTCTTGGAGATCCGGTGCGGGAGATTCGCGTCCCCAAAAGCCTGGAAGACTCTTTCAACCTGCGTACCATCAAGATGCGCGACAAGGTCATACTGTTTGTGGATGGAGTTCTTGGTGCAACGGTAGAAACTGCGTTTCCGGCGTCTCAGGTTGGATTGCTGACAGAGAATTGTGAAGTCGTGTTCAATGGCATCACATGTTTCGATAAGTCGAAACGCTGAGTTTGCATCGGGCGCGGACGCATGAGGCGACCAACGTTACTCACGAGAGGCCATACGGCATGCACTCATTTCCTTCTTGCCAAAAGGGCGTGATGGTGACAGATTACACTCCTATGAGACCACCCGCCAGAGCGGTGGTTTTCTGATTTGAGCAGGTGCGCGGGAGAGTGGGCTCCAGAGGCTCACAGACGCTGGCCTGCTCATCAAGAACTCGAGTTGAATTTTGTTTGGGAGGTTGCAGGATGCTTATCGTTGCCGAGAATATCAACACGAGCCGCAAACAGGTGGCACCGCTCGTTGAGAACAAGGACAAGGACGCCATTCAGGACATTGCCCGCAAAGTGACCGAGGCGGGAGCAGGGTTTGTTGATGTGAACTGCGGGACATTTGTCAGCCAGGAAGTGGAACTGCTTCCCTGGCTTGTGAGTGTCGTTCAGGAAGTAACCGACAAGCCGGTGTGTGTTGACAGCCCCAACCCGAAAGCAATGGAAGCGGCGCTGGCGGTGTGCCGGGGACAGGTGATGCTCAATTCAATCACCGCAGAAACGGCTCGATATGAAAGCCTGATTCCCATGGTCAAGAAATACAGGACCAAGGTCATTGCACTGTGCATGGATGACGCGGGAATGCCCGAGACCGTCGAAGAGCGACTGAATGTTGCAAAAAAACTTGTCGGTCGGCTTGAGTCCGATGGCGTGTCACGTGATGATATCTACGTAGATCCGCTGGTTCGACCCATCGGTGCCGTTCAGGGCGCTGGCAAGATGGTGTTGGACACTATCTGGGCAGTCATGCACGAGTTGAAGGGCGTTCACACCATTTGTGGCCTGTCCAACGTGTCCTTTGGACTCCCCGTTCGCAAACTCCTCAATCAGACGTTTGAGATCATGTGTATGACAGCCGGTCTGGATTCAGTGATAATGAACCCGCTGGACAAGCAACAGATGGCACAGATGCTTGCCTGTGAGGCGCTCTTGGGAAGCGATGAATACTGTATGAACTACGTGTCTGCCCATCGTGAAGGCAAACTCGAATTGGTATAGTGTCATACTCGGGAGGTTGTGAAATGGCACAGAGAATCCTTGGTGTCCTGTCGTGCTTGGTCTTTCTGTCGTTCTTTGGTCCGTCCGCACAGTCGGAACTTACAGCAACAGCAGGAATGCAAGAGTTAATGCCTTTGCTGCCTGAGGCAACGTTGCCGGTCGGATGGGCTCAGGATGGGAAACCGAATTGGTATGACAAAGAGAATCTCTTTGAGCACAACAACGGCGATGCAGAACGTTTCATTGCCTATGGATTCCGACAGGCTCTTGTTGCTCGATTTGCCGCGCCACAGGATGCAACATCTGCCATCACTGTCTGCATGTACGATATGGGAAACAGAGAAAATGCATTCGGCTTGTACAGCACGTTTCGCTCGCCCGACAACAACTTCATCAGTGCCGGTGCTCAGGGATTTCTTGCTTCCCAGTCCGTCGTCTTTTGGCAGAAGCAGTATGTTGTAACTCTGGAAGCAACGCATCCATCATTGCAGGGCAACGTCTGCCAGATGGCATTTGAGGCGGCGTCCAGGCTCGGTGCCGATGCCGAACGACTTCCCGAAATCCTGAAGTCCATGGTGGCCGAGCCACAAGGCTTTGTTTACAGGGGACACAGTCTCAAGCTTGCCGCAAACAACCTCTTCGGATTGGACTTTCTGGACTGGGCTTACACGGCGCTCTACCGTCAGGAGGAACGTGAAGTCACATTCTTTATCCTGGACAAGCAGACCCCAAAATCAGCGCGAGCACAGTATGGCCAGGCTCTTACTTTCTTCAAGCGCAATGCGGGCGAGCCTCAGAAAGTGAAACTGGGGGATACGAGTTTTGTCGCCAAGGAAAAGGACGGCGAAAAAATCTGGTTCGTTCGATCGAAACAGTTTGTCTTTGGACTGAAGGGTTTCAGCGATCAAGATCAGGTTCGCAGTATCCTCGAAGCAACGGTCGCAAAGATCAATCACCAGGAGACACCCACCGAGAAGAAGGGAGACTGAAAGACATGGCGGAGTGCTCAAAGTTCAAGAACAATCTTTCGCGGTGCAACTGTACCTATGAGCCCTGTTCGCGCAAGGGACACTGTTGCGACTGTCTGTCCTATCATCTCTCGATGGGAGAGCTGCCGGCATGCGCGTTCACAAAGGATCAGGAGAGCACCTACGATCGTTCCATCGCTCATTTTGTCAAGACGCACCGATAGGTGACCTGTGCATCCCCTGTCCTCGATGAGGCACCAGATCATCAAGTCATTTCTCGACAAGTGTGTTGACGACAGGAGCTGCGCCACGGGATAGATATGGCCGTTGAAGTTCTTTTTCTGATTGTTTTTCTCCAAGGGCTTGTGCTGTCCGCCCTGTTGACGCCATTCAGTATCTGGCTGGCCATTCGCACCAATCATTTCGACAATCCCGGACACCGGAAAATTCACTCCCAACCGCATCCAGTGCTGGGTGGACTCGCCATCTTCATCGCATTCAACCTGACCGTCTTGGCCGATGTCTTCTTGCTCCGCTCCAGTCTTGTGACAGGAGATGTGTTGCTGCGGTGGGATCTGACGCACGTCCTTATCGGCGAACTCCGAGGTCATCTTCCTGGAGTGTTGGTGGTGCTCGGCAAACTCCATGCGCTCTTGCTCGGTGGCGTGATCGTCTTTCTGGTGGGACTTTGGGACGATCGACGGGGGCTCCAACCTGCCTGGAAACTGCTGTGGCAGTTTGTCGCGGCACTGATCCTAATCCGCGCGCGAGTTCGCTTTGATCTCTTTCCAGGCTATCCCCTTATCAACTCGGTCCTGACCGTTTTGTGGGTGGTTGGTCTGAGTAATGCCTTCAATCTGCTTGATAATATGGATGGTCTGGCGGGTGGTGTTGCCGCAATTGTGGCGTGTTTTTTTGCGGCCTGTGCGTACCAGATGGGACAGATATTTATTGTCATCATCTTTGTGGCGTTCATCGGATCGGTGCTCGGTTTTCTGCACTATAACCGCTTTCCGGCAAAGACCTTCATGGGTGACGCAGGTTCCATGCTGATCGGATATTTGCTTGGGGGGCTTGGCGTACTGATGACATTCTATGACTTCAGCTCAAAGACTTCGCTGGCACTTGCCAAACCGTTGGTGATCCTTGCCGTACCCGCTTTTGACACCCTTTCTGTCCTGGCGATCCGACTCAAGAACCGCCGCCCCTTGTTTATGGGAGACAGAAATCACTTCTCGCATCGGCTCGTGGCTTTGGGAATGTCACAGAAACACGCCGTTCTGTTCATCTATCTGGTGACCTTTTGTACGGGTCTAGGAGCACTCCTCATTCGAAAACTCGACGTTTGGGGTGCGATGGTGATTCTGCTTCAAGTGCTGATAATCTTTGCCATTATTGCCTTGCTGGAACGAGTCAGAACCCGGGATAACCAACCATGAAAGCACCGCGATTTGTCTTACGTTTTCAGGTGTTACTCGTGCTGGCTGCATTGTTCCTGGTTCCGTTGATCTTCAGCAGCGCCACGATCAGCACCGTCTTTGTCAAAGCATTGGCGATGAACGTGCTGCTGGGTTGCTGCGTTGCATTGGAGATATTCCGACTGGGGCTTGAGGCCAGGCTGCGACCACTGCCCACTCCCCTTGCACTGCCGGTCGGATGCTATCTTCTCTGGATGGGGCTTTCAGCGCTCTTCGGAGGCGTTCATCCAGTGGAAGTGGCCGCGCTTCAGCGAGTAATCTGCGTTGTGTTTCTCGGCTATTTCATCGCAACTTGTGGTCACCGTCTGCACCTGTACCGGCGGGTTGTGATGGTGCTTTTGAGTGTTGGCGCGATTACGGGCGCCTATGCCATCGTGCAGATACTCGAGCTGGACTTCTTCGACTGGTGGCGTTTTGAATGGTCGCTGCCGGTGCGCCGAGTGTGCGCCTCCTTTGGAAATCCGACTTTTTTTGCCGGATATCTGATTCCGCTGATCCCGCTTGCCCTTGCCGTTCGAGAGACAACGAGAAGACCCTTAATGCGCCATGCACTCCTGGCTCTGGCGTTTTTGGACTTGGTGGCTTTGGGACTTACTTTCAGCAAGGCTGGAGTGTTGGGTGTGATGGCAGCGCTGGGCTCCTGGTTTGTTCTCCGATCATACGGCCGCCTGTCGGCACGTTCTGAACAAAAAGTGGTGTCATGCTTTCTCATCTCGGTTGGTGCGGTTGTACTGTTTGGCTCTGTTGGACGGAGTCTGGCAGGCGTTGACAAGATCTCCGAGTCGATCGTAGTCTCCTCAGGGGGCAGAAGTCAGATCTATCGAAGCGCTGCCGGAATGCTTCGTTCGAACCCCATCTTCGGCGTTGGGCCTGGGATGTTCGGTCATGAATTCCCGAAGTATCGAACTCCGGAGTTGACCCTGTTTCATCCGCCACACAAACAACTTTTGACTCACGCTCACTGCGAGTACTTTGAGCAGGCTGCAGAACTGGGGATCGTCGGCCTGGCCGCCTTTCTTTGGATCGTGTTCACGGCAATTCGAACTGCACTCGCCAAGCGTCGCAGCTGCCCCCTCGCCGTGGGCGTTGTTGCTGGACTTGTTGGGGTTTTGGTTGACAGTTTCTTCTCCGTGAACCTACGGAAGGAACCCAATATGATGAGTTTTTGGACGCTCATCGGCCTAGCGATCTGTCTTGGCTCAAGGAGTCCCGTCGTTCGAAGAGCGCAATGGCGTCCTGCGCTACGACTTCTGTCGGGGGGGATGGCGCTTCTTCTGGCCTTTGGCGTTTCCTTCGCCCAGGGACGTGATCTGATAGTGGACTTATTGCTGCGGCAGGGGGGGGCTCATCTGAAAAACGCCGATCCGGGACGAGCAGGACAGCCTCTTCAGAAAGCCGTTCGACTCAACCCAAATCGTCCCGAGGGGTTGTACTGGCTCGGAACAGTTTACTATGACGCTGGCGACTATGAGCATGCCATCGAGAAGTTCGAGACACTGCTTCGGAATCATGGCAACTACGTCAACACCACTTTCAACCTTGGCACCGCCTACGCTCGAAGCGGTCAGAAACAGAAGGCAATTGAGCTCTATCAGGAAGGCCTTCGAACGGATCCCTACTACGCCAAGATGCATGATTACCTTGGCCGCTGTTATCTGTTGGATTCGACTCAACAGGAAGGGGAGCGTCTTGCCAAAGAGCATTTTGAGAAGGCATCGGATTATTACCTTCAGCAAATTGCCAGAAATCCGACTGACTTTGAACTGCGTGTGGATCGGGGAAAAGTCCTGATGCTCCTGAACCAACGAGAACAAGCGCAGGATGAGTTCACGAAGGCACTTGAGATGAATCCGGAAAACGCTCAGGCAAAAAGCCTTCTGGAAAGAGTCAGACAGTCTCCCGGTGACACGGAGTCCTAAAGACGCGGATCATCTGTCGAGTAGGTGCCTGAAGAAGTGGACACAGCCCATGAGCCTGTAGCTGACAGTCTGCTCAGTGGCGACTACAGCTCCTTCTCATAGGTCCAGAAAGTCCGATCGTTTCGGGCACCGCATACCTTCGAGTAGAAACGCACCGGGCCTACCCAGGGAATTACGGATGTGTGAAATCCCTGCTTCTTGATCTCCGCCAGACAGAGTTTGCAGACGATCTGTCCAATGCCGAATTTACGGTATTCCGGCAACACGCCCATCGGGCCAAACCACCCGGTACGAACGTTGTTGCTGTCATAGGCCGAGAAACCCACGACCTGGTTATCTTTCAATCCGATGAAGAGCGTCACGGGATCATGACGAAACGTGGCCTCCACTTCTGGAATCCAGGACGTCCATTCCCGAGCGACCATTGCAAGCGATGCCTCTTTGTCCGAGGGGAGCGCTCGTCGGATTTGAACCCCCTTCTCTTCACACTGACGAATCTCCTCGGAGTGGTCGATCGGGAAGTACTGGAGATCGGCAATGAGGTTCAGGCTGACCCCGTCGCGGGTGTATTTGGCTTTCTGCAGCAGGCAAGTTCCTTCCGTGTAGCGATAGTCCAAACCCGGCATGAAGTAGTTCGGAGCGGAGTCCATGATTCGCGCTTTGACGCAACCCAACTCACGGAACTTCGTTTCCAACTCACTGAGAAGCTGGAAGCCGATACCCTTCTCCCGAAAATCGGGATTGACCGCCAGAAGTTTCGTGAATCCGACCTTCTCCCCCTTGCGCTGGCGCACGACACCACTGGCAAACCCGACGATCGCACCATCATTTTCTTCGACAAGGTTCAGATTCTTGTCGTAATTGTTATCGCCAAAGGTTTTCTCGTGCAGCAGTTCGACAAAGAAATGATCCAACGGCATCGCGCGGTTGCAGACTAACGTCACAGCGGGCAAGTCCTTCTCTTGAAGCAGACGACTCATTTTTCACTACCTCCCGGAAAAACCAATATGGGCATTGTGGAACAAGTGTATCTGAGAACCGAACATGAGGCAAGCCGTACTCATGTCCAAACATCAGAATGCGATCTTCATGGCGCGCGCGGGACAGATCTCCACGCAGGCACCGCACAACACGCATTTATCCGAATCAAACTCGACTTCCATTGAAGGCCTCTTGAGGGAAAGCGCACCGGATGGACACACGCCTGTGCATAGACCACATTGATAGCATCGGTCATCCAACCGGACAATGCTCTGTTTGAGCGGCTCGATGCGCACATTTCGGCTTTTGAGATAGTCCAACCCCTTCTGAAGATTTTCCGATGTTCCCGACAACTCCATGACCATCAAGCCCTCCTCGTCGGGAACGACAAAAGCTTTCAGGATATTGAAGACCAATTCGAATTCTTTGACCAGAATGAAGACGATCGGTTTGTCCAGAATCTCGTTCGGAAAGTGAAGAACAATTCTCCTACTGACGGTCTCGGCCATGTTTATAGACTCCTGGGCTCCCCCCTATCACTCCCCTGCGGACGGGGGAGAACCTCTGAAGTCCCTTCCTTTCCAGGGAGGGCAGGGGGAGGTTTCTTTTCTGTCGTGTGTGCCTGCTGCTGCACAGCCCAACAAGTCACGCACAATAGCACTTACAGGCACTTCAGGCAAATAGGCCGTGAAATGTGGATCCGGTGCAGACCAGAATTGACGGGTTACGCTGATTTGGCTTTCCTTCTCGACTTATGCTACTATCCAAAGTAGAGAGTTCCGACGTCCTGCGTTCGTCGGTTTGAATCCTAAGGATCCATGGGACAATGAAGAGAATTGGACTGATGAGCATTTGTTTTTCCTTCTTCCTGATGACAGGGCAGTCTGCTGGAGTTCATCAGAAACCTTTCGTCATGGCGCATTATTACACTTGGTACACGACGGGCACGGGGCCTCACGCTCATTGGGGAGCTTGGGGTAAGAGTGAACCGAGTCTCTACCACCCACAAGGTGCCAGTCCTGAACGCGTACTCTTCCCGCCCTACGTGCGAGAGATTTCCAGTTGCGCCTATCCCTTGGTTGGTGCTTACGACAGCGATGATCCTGAAGTGGTTCGGTGGCATATCCGACTGGCGAAGGCAGCTGGCATAGATGCCTTTCTTGTGGACTGGTGGGGACCCGCAAACTGGCAGAAGCCTTCGGGCTTTACACATGACGTCTTTGTCAAAACGGTGCTTCCCATCGCAGAAGAAGAGAACTTCAAAGTGTGTCTTTTTGATGAAACTCCCCAGTTCGCGGCCGACCTCAGCGATGTCAAGAACTGGATCGTTACTTATCTCAATCAGTTCAAGGACAGCCCAGCCTATTTGCATTTTGAAGGTAAACCAGTCTACGGCATCTACCAGCATCCCGTGGGAAGCCTCACGCCCGAGAGTGCTACGGAGCTTCGGGACTATGTCGAGCAGGGAGTTGGTCCGATTTACTGGATCGTGGATAAGATGCTTTGTCGCGCAGTGCCTCCCGAGAAGGGGGATTTCGATCTCTATGTTCCCGATGATTGGCTCGCCCTTTCCTGGGTGGACTGTTTCATGGGATATTCCACCTTCGGAATAGTCCGCCGATATGAATATGAGGATGTTCGGCGAATGTTTGGCAACGTGGTGAACCAGGTTCACGACAAGGGTCACAAAATGCTTCTGCCTGTTCATCCAGGACACAACAACAGCAAGATTGCTACCGAACCTTGGGTGATGCCGAGACGGGACGGACAGACTTTTTCGGACTACCTCAGAGCCGCTGAAGAGACTGCTCCGGACTTCATTGCTGTGACGAGTTTCAATGAATGGCCTGAGACCACAGTCATTGAACCATCGCGTTCGTGGGCTGATCCGTATCAGTACCTCAAGATTCTTGCTCAGTGGAAATCTATTCAGTTTATCCAACCTGAAGAGCCAAGACGAGTCACCAACCCCGAAATTCTCGAGTGATTCCGTCCGCACCTGAAGGAGGAACAAATCATGCGTTTTGAATTCGCCACAGCCACTCGGATCATATTCGGTCCCGGAACCATCCAGCAAGTGGGGCCGCTTGCCAGGCAGATGGGGCATCATGCCTTTGTTCTGGCGGATTCATCACTGAGCCGTCACACCGAAGAAGCGCTTTCTCAGTTGCGGAGTCATGGTGTGGAGTGGACGGTCTATGACGTGACCGGAGAGCCTGCCGTGTCAACGGTTCTGGATGCAGTCTTGATGGCAAAGAAGACGCGCTGCGATTTGGTTGTGGCGGTCGGAGGCGGTAGCGTTCTGGATATGGGCAAGTCGGTTTCGGCATTGCTGACCAACCATGGCGATCTGATGGATTATCTCGAAGTTGTCGGCAAGGGGGAGCCACTTCGGCAACCTTCCGCACCCTGCATCGCGATTCCAACTACCGCTGGGACAGGTGCCGAGGTAACAAGGAATGTTGTGCTTCTGATCCCCGAACAAAGAGTGAAGGTCAGCATGAGAAGTCCGTATCTGTTGCCTCGCCTGGCCATCGTGGATCCAGAGTTGACCTGGACTCTGCCACCAAAACTGACGGCAAGCACCGGACTGGACGCGCTTACACAGCTGCTGGAAGCCTTCGTATGCAATCAGCCCAATCCGCTCACAGACTCTCTTTGTCGTGAGGGTTTGAGACGGGCAGCCGGTTCACTTCAGAAAGCCTATGAGAACGGCGACGATCACGATGCGCGCGAGGATATGTGCCTTGCCAGCCTGTTCAGTGGCATGACTCTGGCGAATGCCAAACTCGGCGCGGTCCATGGTCTCGCCGGAACTATTGGTGGTATGTTTCCCGCGCCCCATGGCATGGTTTGCGCATGTCTGCTGCCATACGTCATGGACACCAACATCCGTGCGCTCCAAGACCGACTGAAGGATTCACCGGCGCTGGAACGCTATCAGGAGTTCGCTCGAATTGTGACGGGCAAATCCAGATCTGCGGTAAGCAAAGGACTTGAGTGGGTCGAGCAACTCTGTTCCAGCCTGAGCGTCCAGCCACTCTCCGAGTACGGGGTAACGGAAGAGGATATTCCGGCGATTGTCGAAAAGGCGATGAAGTCCAGCAGCATGAAGGGCAATCCGATTTTGCTTACAGAAGAGGAACTTCAGAAGACTCTCGCAAAGGCGCTTTTCTTCTTGACCAAGTAGAATTGCTCTGTCCCATGCCTTGGCGAGCGTGGAAGAGCACACCGTCTTGACGAACAAGACGTTTGACGCGTAGGATCATCCTGTACAGAAAGCGATCTTCGGGAACCGGATGTGTTCCCCGATGGAGACAGTTTGATGCAAAGAATTCCTCGAATGTTGATTGTCTTGAGTATGCTTCTTCTTGTTGCGGGCCATGTTGCTGCCTTGGAAGGTTATCAAGAACCTCTCCGAGTTCAGTCTGGTGAAGCGTTGATCGGAATCTACTTCAACGGCTACAAGGCCTCTCCGTGGAAATCCGATGACGCAAAGGTCGGTGAGGATTTGGCACGCATTCGAGCGATGGGAGCCAATGCGCTTTTTGCAGTGCATGGTCCGGTCGAAGCGATTTCAGATGACTGGGAGGCATTTGACAGAGAGCATGCGCTCGCAAAAGCGGCGGGGCTCTCCATCCTTCCAGGGCTGGAGATTCAGGCTGGAACGGAACTGTCCAACGAGAAGGTCGCGCAGAAATACAGCATTGCCGTGCCCAAGGCGGAGAACCGAAACCAGGAGAAACAGAACAGCCTCGTCACCTCCGATGAGTTTCGAGATGCTCTGACTCGCTACGCAACCGACTACCTCGACCGATATCTTGAAAAGGGCGCCATTCTCAGACTGCTTGATGGGGGAAAGCCCAAACCGGTGATCGCGCTGTCTTTTGAGACAGGCTGGCTGGGTGTCTCGTTTGACAAGGAAACCACGACTCGTTTCTGGAAGAAGATCTACCAGCACTATATGGCAAGCGGATGGAACATCGGCACGCTGAACTTTAACTGGGGCACCCGAATCCCAGACTTTGCTGAGATCAACCCCAAGGATCCTCTCATCTTTGACTATGACTTCATACTGCCAGACGACAAACGGTTGTGGAGACCCATGTCAGAACATGCCATGTTTCGGGCAGACTTGGTTAATGAAGCCCTCACCGTCGTTCGCGACCGACTGCTTGAGAAGTATCCCGATCTCCTTTTCGCCGCAGAAATTCCGTATCCGTTCGAATGTCCTGCTCGCAAAGCAATAGTGTACAAGTGGAACGCTGCCAGTCTTCCCCGAATCGTAAATCACGCCGATCTTGTGCTGGTTCGAACCGCGGGTGACCTCACGGGAGCAGAACAGAACGCACTGCTGGATTTGATCGAATCGGGACGACAGGTAGTGCTGTGTCATTCGGTTGCGAAGGATTTTGGGTTTGGCAGAAAACTCAGACCAATCTTTTACGAACACTTCGTTCCAACCCTGACGGCTCAGTTCTCCAATGGCTTGGGCTTCTACAGTTGGAATGAAGTCCTCTCGCACAACTTTGGACGCGACCCAGAGCTGGTTGGCAAAGCCGAATCCATAGCGAAAGCCTATGGGCAGATCTACTCAGCCACGGGCAACTGAGGTTGTCCAAGACCACTCTTTTCAACACCAACGAGATTCCAAACAGAATCTTAACCAATTCAATCGTAACGTTTTGAGGCTTTGTACGTTATTAAGCCAAGTACCCCAATAATGGGGTGCAAGGAGGTAAAGGTTAGTATATGGACAGCGATCCGAGTAGTTGGGAGCGAACATTCACTTTGTTGAAGTCGTTCCTGAACGAGCAGTCGGAGAAAGAGTCGGAAGAATGCGAAACAACCGCGGTTCAGTTCGCTCTTTCAGGGTCACCGAAATTGTCAAGTTGGCAGGTTCCCAACTGGGGAAGCCAGGGATTGGACGAGGCTGGCTTGACGATGATATCCAACGATTACTGGAACATACTATAATAATGTGGAGGCTCCCTAGTGGAGACAAAGGCATGTAGAAGAAGCCTGTTTACGATGACAACAATTGCGGTGCTCTTCCTGGTCTGGACGAGCACCGCTTCCATAAACTGTTCGGCATACGAAGGCACCTCTGGCGATCAGAGCGATCTGAGTTTCTACAAACCAAATGCTGTCAAGACTGCCTTGGAGCGAACCCGAAACACCGGTGTGCGCAATGTCATACTTCTCATTGGAGATGGGATGAGTTTGGCGCCGATGGTTGCTTCTCAGATCAAGGCGTTGGGTGCGGACGGTTCCTTGAACATCCAGAAGATGCCGATCACTGGGCTTTCCAGAACAAACTCACTAGATAAGCTGGTGACCGATTCTGCCGCGGCGGGAACTGCGCTCGCAACCGGGTACAAGACCCGCAATGGCATGATTGCGGCGCTGCCTGACGGGAAGATTCCCGAGACCATTCTTGAGGCCGCCAAACGCAAAGGATTGCGGACGGGTTTGGTGGCAACGTCCACCATGAGTCACGCGACTCCTGCGTCCTTTGCAGCGCACCAGGATTCCAGAGGCAGTGAAGCAGAGATTTCCGCGGACATGTTGGCGACCAGAGTCAACGTTCTCTTTGGCGGAGGACTGAAGTTCTTTCTTCCTGCGTCGGTGGAGGGCAGTGCCCGAGAGGATGAACGAGATCTTCTAAGAGAAGCTCGAGAGGCCGGTTACACGTTTCTCTCCAACCGTGAGGAAATGCTCCAAGCCGATGTGGACTATGCTCTGGGGCTCTTCCAGAAAGGGCCTCTTCTTACCAATGACCCTTCAGAGCCCAGTTTGGCTGAGATGACACAGAAGGCCATTGATCTCTTGCGCTGCAAGAAAGGCTTCTTCTTGATGGTTGAAGGAAGTCAGATTGACTGGGCTGGTCACGAGAACAACTTTGATTATCTTGCTCGACAGACACTGCTCTTCGACCAGGCGGTCGGCATCGCGCTTCAGTTTGCCCTGCAAGATCATCACACGTTGGTCGTTGTCACAGCGGATCATGACACTGGTGGCTTGGGCATCAACAATGGCTCGCTGTCGGGTGACACACTGGAACTCGGCTGGACAACGAAAAGCCACACCGGCGTTCAGGTTCCCGTGTACGCTTACGGTCCTGGCTCTGAGGAATTCGTTGGAGTCCGCGACAACACAGAGATTCCCAAGGTTTTCGCGCGTCTGCTGAAGATCAAGGATTTCCCGCGACTACTCCGCTGATCCTGATGCACTGACTAACCTAATCGGCTCAGAGAAACTTGCTTCGGAAATCGCAGGGTTTCATGAATGGATGCTACGCATCCTTCAGACAAACAATGACCCTTATGCCGAAGGCTTCGCCCAATTCTGCAAAATGCAGTGAAGGTCTTTTCTATGTATCAGCGCGGATTCTCAGATTCTCCATAGGTGCATCGTCGTCTCCCTTTGCGGCAAGGGAGCCGTTCCTGCCGCACCGTGCAAGGCCATCGTCACTGCTGTCTCACCAAGGGCACAAATCGGACAGGGATGACATCTTCTTTCACGATCTGGCCTGTCGGTGTTTTGCGAATCCGCTGAAGGCTTTGCACTGATGACTGGGCTCCCACAGGGACGATGAGCCGTCCACCGGGTTTCAGCTGCTCCAGAAGTGGCCGAGGCACTTTGTCCGGTGCAGCTGTGACCAGGATGACATCAAACGGAGCTTCTTCAGGCCATCCATTGTAGCCGTCTCCGATGCGCGTCTTGACTTTGCCATAGCCGGTTGCATCAAGCGTCTTCCTCGCCTGTTCTCCAAGTGACTTCAATATCTCGATTGAAAAGACCTGCTCAGCCAGTTCCGCCAGTACGGCCGCCTGGTAGCCCGAACCTGTTCCGATCTCAAGAACTTTGTCTCCCCGCCTGATCTGAGCCAGCTCCGTCATCAGCGCCACGAGGTACGGCTGCGAGATCGTTTGGTTCTCGCCGATGGGAAGTGGAAAGTCTCCGTACGCACTGTGTGCCAACATACTGGACACAAACAGATGCCGAGGGACTCTCTTCATCACAGCCAGCACGGAAGCATCGGTGATTCCCCGGGCAACCATCTGCTCCCGAACCATTCTCAAACGAGGCTCAACGTACGGATCTGATACCGACGTCTCGGCTGAGGCCGCAAGGAGAGGAAGACAACACCCAAATAGTATAGATACAAAGGCTCCAGCTTTCATGTTGCATCACCTCCATCGCCGATTCTAGCACAGGTCTCTTTCTTGACAGTATCTGTTCTTGCTCTCGGCTATCGAGGAAGCCAGATATCTGCCTTCAGGCGGCTGCCTGCTCAAATGCCATCCGTATGCTCTTCTCGAGTCCAAGTGTACGATATGGTGCGATTTTCGCGACGCAAAGGGGAATATCCACAATCGGTCTCCGAGTTGCCACGGGTGCAACGCATGGTACGGCTCGTTTGCAACTCTTTAGGTTTCAAACTGTTGAAGGGATACCGAACTCCAAGGAAGACCGCATTCCGTTATTGGCACAAGTCCTGCTTCGTTTTGTTAGATGAATTGCGAAGAAAGACTTTCCGGCAAGAGAATCGGAAAGCAAGAATTAAGGAGGAGTTCCGAATGAAAGGTACATGTGCGTTGGGTCTGGTTTGCGTCGCGTTGCTGTTCGTCGCAGCAGGAAGCTGGGCAGAAGAGAAAGCCTGTTGTCCATCAGAAAAGCCCTGTCCGATCGTCAGTGCAGAGGCGGATCCTGCTCCCGTTCCGGTTGCGGTGACGCCCGAGAGAGGTATGAGAGCGAGAGGCGAGCAGGGGGATTTGATTGGAACGGTGCTCGGTAAGTTGAACTTGACTGAAGAGCAGAAGGCACAGATCAAACCGATTCGTGAGAAGCAGATGGAAGAGATGAAGACTCTTCGCGCCGATACCACGGTTCCTCGTGAGGAAATGTGGCAGAAGGCAAGAGCATCAAACGAAAAGTATCGCGCCGAGATCATGGGGATTCTGACAGAAGAGCAGAAGGCTGAGGCCGAGAAGCTGATGGCTGAAGCCCGTCAGAAGGCACGCGAAGGTCAGAGACCTGAAATGCGTAACCGTCAGGGTCGCCGAGAAGGAGAAGGCCAGCCGAAGGCTGAAGGCCAGGGTGCCGGTCAGCGCCGTGGCCGAGGTGGAGAAGGGAAAAAGGCTGAATAAGCCCGTTCCGAGATTTCACAACAATACGGATGAGGAGGAGGAAGGCCTTTTGCTTCCTCCTCTTGCCTTTTATCGTTTGGAGGTAAATCCGAAACCCAGACTTGAAATGCTGCCAACGACTCAAGAGGTCTCTGGAAACGGAACTCAGTTGAGTCATGGAATCGTCTTGAGTTGGATTGGATAGCCCTATACTCGCTCTGAAGCTAACGTACTTAAGTTCTGTTAAATTCAATTTTTGATTGACATCAGACCAGCGACACGATATTCTTGGCTAAAGTGCCGAATCCGGGTCTTGGAAGGGTGTGTTCCAAGAAGGGTTTGAGCCTTGCGTTGTAAGTCTAAAAGGTGTATCCTTCTCTTGGGCTGTTTCCTTAAGGGAGCGCCAGGGAAAGGAGTCGGCCAATGAACCGAAAAAACAGCATTGCTCGTGTTTTGATTCCTGTCTTTTGGTTAGCTGTCCTCATTGTGTCTTTTGTGTTCATCCGTGCGTCTCTCGCCCAGGAAGAGGCTTTTCGACAATATGATCCCGACCCGGAGACCATGATGAACGAAGAGAGTCGAACTCTGAATAGAACGCGAGGCGAGATGAACCTTCGTGGAGAGGGAATGCCTGACGCCCAACCAACCGACCAACCTCCGACGATTATGGTGAAGACCGGCGAACGGGTTTTCTGTGCCATGTGCGGCCGAAAGCTTGATGACACGGTTCACTTTGAAGAGGTTCTTCTGGAGCAGGCAGGTGGTTACTACGATGACGGTTCTCACAACGATGAGGTTCCTCGCGACGGCCTTCCCTCGAACATTATCGAGGTCCGCACATCCTACATTGGACCGTATTGTGGTCTTCTACGCGATCGGCTATTGAGTTACTGGGTGAAGGTTAAGAATCCTCAGACTTGGGGCTATTATCGGAGTGCGTCCTATCCTCGACACTGGGCTGCTGTGGCGTTCTATGGCTTGCCGGTTGCAGCGCTCGATCGAGTGAAGGCTGAGAGTCCCCTTGAGCCTCTTACTCGGTGGTCTCAGCAGTTGGAGGAGTACGTTGCATTCTGGCACAGTTTCTATGTTCAGCCCTATTTTCAGTACGAGATACATCCTGACAATCTTGCTGGCCCCCAGATGATGAGAAGAGGCCCGATGATGTGGGGTATGGAGTCTCCGGAGATGATGATGATGATGCAGGAAGAGGGATTTTACGGTCCAGAGGATTTCAACCCGCAGAGTCATCCAACAGCGGATAAGATCAACCGAGCCAACAGGGCTGCGGATATGATGAAATAGGCAACTGGAGCGGGAGACTTCTCCCGTCTTGGAGTTCCTGATTTTCAAGTGAAGCGGGAAAATGGATAAGTCTGGTTTCTGTGAACAGAGCGGTCGCTTTCTGGTATAGATAAAGCAAGACCAACGGGGTGGGTCAGACAGAATATGGCAGCACCAACGCGGACGGAAAATGAAATTGAGGAAGTTCGGAACTTCATTGAGAACTGGATTCTCTATATGAAGATGTTCAAGAAAGCGCACTATGGCGGGGAGATCACGCGAGAAGATGAGCAGAACTTCCTGAAACTGAAGTCTCTGGTCGCCCGCAAACATCAATACTTGATGGACAGTTTGGGAAGTGATTATATTGGTGCGCAACCCGTCACGAAGATTCTTTCCTTGTGTGTGAATCTTCAGATTATCACCCGTGTCAACCGGAGCCATTATGTGGATGTTGAGACCAAGTGGCATGACACGTTTCTGGCTTTGAACGAGACCATGGGACATCTGCGCTATCGTTTGCAGAAGGGTGGAAAGGGAAAGTAAGCATTGAATCCGAGCCCCCCGCAGGGGGCTTCTCTGTAAAGATAAAGATAACGGTCAATTCTTGGAGGAATTCCGAATGAGCGGTCAAAAGAAATCGAGCATCATCCGGATCGCCGTGGCGATTACCTGTTTGTTCGCGTTGACAGGATGTGGACTTTGGAAAAAGTACACAGCCAACAGCCAAATCAAGAAGGTTGAGAAGAAACTGGAGGAAGCCCGCCAGAAGGAGTCCCCCAAGTACACGTCAGACCTGTATTCCGAGGCTGAAAACCTGGTGACAGAGGCCAAGAGCCTTGTGGAACAGAAGCAGTACAACGATGCCATTCAGAAGGCAAATGAGGCCGAGGGCAGAGTCAACATGTCCATCGAGCAGGTGGATGTTGCCAAGACCCGAATTGCCAGAGAGATCAAAGAAGTTCGGGATGCCATTGAAGAGGTTCGCGTCATCGTGGAGAAGGCGGAGCAGTCTGGTGGGGAACAAATCGCTCCCGATCTTCTCAGCAAGGCCAAGGCGGGATATTCCTCCTTGGTAACGGCACGCGACCAACAGGAGCAGAATACTGTTCAGAAAACAGCGGACTACGACACGCTCAAGGCACAAGTGCAGGAAGTCCGTGATTTGGCGCAACGCGCCTACAATCAAACACTGAAAGATTCCGCTGAGGAGACGGCAACCACGCTCGCCAGTCTGATGCAAGAGGCCAATGGCATTCCGGCCGCCGAATATGTTGCCGAGGCCTATCTTGCTGCGGCTTCTGAGTACAGTCTCTTTCAAGCCCAGATGCAGAATGAGGAATACGAGAAAGCGCTACAGAGTTCGACCCAGCTGTTGCAGAATGTAGATACCATGATCCGAGACGCCAAGAAATCTCGGGCAAGTGCTTACATAGATGACGTTTCAAGCGAGTTAGAGATGCTCAAGACGCTGCGAGGTCTTGAGTATGCTCTTGAGCAGATGCGTGCAGCCAACGAAGCACTGGTGGAAGCCCAGAATGCTTTCAATGCCCAGGACTACGATCAGTCCTACGGATACTCCCAACGCGCCCTCGAGAGCCTGGACGTGGCGCGTCAGGAAGTGCTCAGCAAGGCTGTGCAGGTTCTCGACAAAGCCGCTGAACTCTTGAGACTTTCTGAAGAGGAAGGTGCAGAGGAACACATGCCTCAGCTGCTTGCCCAGGCCAGGGATCGTTACGGTGAGGCCCGGTTGGCCGAGAGTGCAGGTGAGACAAGGCGAATGCTTGATCTGGGAGCGGACGCCTACCAACTGGCAAATGAAACGCTCCTGATGACAAAGAAAAAGAAAGCCGAGCGTGCCATTCAGCTGGCCGAGTCCATCGTGTCAAATGCCATCAAGGAAGGTGCTGAGAACTACACCAAGGAGCCTTTGTGGCACGTTCAGAAATTGCTGGAGGACGCCCGACGGCTCTTTCAGGCAGGGCAGTACATC
>JAKQFZ010000969.1 GCA_029558215.1 Candidatus Omnitrophota bacterium | reverse complement strand
GCACGTCGTTCTGAAGTCGGTCGTAATCCTTGCCGATCAGTTCGACTTGCTTCTTGAGATCCTTCAGGAAATTCTTGCAGTTCTGGTGGTATTCCCTGTACTGGTCCAGATCGAGCAGGTTCTCCACGATCTCCCGCTTGGTGGGGCCGTCCGCTTCGAGGAAAGAGTAAGTGTTAGAATCATCGAAGATCACCACGTTGCAAAAGGCGTGATGAGACAGGCCGATGTTCTTGTTGATCTCCTTCTGAATCTCGTCCACGCCCTTCTTGATCTCGGTCTCGTCATCCCAGATGCGGTGTTCGCTCTTCCAGAGGCGCAACTTGCAACTCATGGTGCCCGTCTTGCTCTTGGTGTACTTTCTGACGACACGGTAGTCGTCCCACTGGACCTCCACCTCGCCCTTGCTGGCGTTGACGTTGAGGATCTGCTGAGCCTTGTTCTTCTTGGGCTTCTTGACGGTTCTCCCGAACAGAGCGATAGACAGCAGTTCTTGGAGCGAAGACTTGCCAGCGCCGTTGCTGCTGCTATAAGGATCGCCTTCGTTATACGGGTTGTCCAAGTTCAGGCCACGCACCTGAACTACGTTGCCGTAGTCTGCGAAATGTAATTCGATCCCGTCTGGGCCGAAACAAAGGATGTTCTGGGCTCGAACCATGTGGAACTTTAAGCTTCTCATAACGACCTCCAACAAGACGGGTCATCTTAAACTAAGATGGCCATTGCGCCAATATCTCTTCTTTGATGGCGTCGATTCTATCCCATTGGTGGATAATGTAGTACAGCTTGCCAGATTGGTTGAAAGCCCTGCCTTTTTCAAACTTAGGCTTGACCGCCCCTTCCTTGACGCCTGAACCCATCCTCGGCAACAATGACCGGCTGGATCAACCGGAGTCACGGAATCAGCCGATGGAAAACATGATCATTCTGGGCGTGGCGTGGTTTGCCGTGTTCCTCTTCTCCACGACGCTCCACGAAGCCGCGCACGCCTTTCTCTCTTACCGCCTGGGTGATCCGACCGCCTACGAGGGCGGCCAGGTCTCGCTCAACCCCATCCCACACATTCAGCGCGAGCCGTTTGGCATGGTGCTGATCCCGGTGGTCTCGTTCATCTTCACCAAG
>JAKQFZ010000287.1 GCA_029558215.1 Candidatus Omnitrophota bacterium | reverse complement strand
CCGTCAATGACCGTCATTCCGAGTGGGTCGCGATACGCACCCCAGAAATCGGCATTCACCGCAGCGGCAACAGGAGCATCTTCCCGATCCAGTCGGCGGCTGATATGGCTGGCTTTCTCCAGACCCGACAAGATGCCGTCCTGAGAGAGTACGCCCTCCAGTTGCAGATGGGGTGAGTTCAAATCCAAACGCAGCACTCGAATCTGCCAGGGCATCTCCTGCTGGACAATCTCCGAGTAGAACAGCCCAGGCCCAACTTGTTCCTCCGAGAAACCCGGAATCGTCGAGAAGAAAAGCCCGACAAGCAGTAAGCCGACTAAAAGACGCCCTCTTGCTCCAGTCAATGATCGCATGCGTATATCTCCTTGCTGTTTTTCAGGACAATAGCGCGGCACAGACGGCTTGGCAAACCAGAATGCCTCTGTTGGTAGAGGATTCTCTGGACAAACTGAACCTGCTGGCCGGAGCATCCACTCCACAACTCGAAGGCAGTCCGAGCAGGCCAACGCCTGCAGGCGCGTGGGCTATGCCCACTCCTTCGGACGCTTGCTCAATAAATGACACGTGCCGTTCGGACTTTGTGTCACTAGGAGCAAAGACTCTGACAGGACGCATGGTGCATCACTCGCTCGCGTCTGCAAATCCATGCTATTCACTGATATATTTGGAGTTAAGTATGACTTATTTGAGGAGGAATATCGAAAAAATGAAAAAGAACTCCCTACACCCGGGGAGATGTTACCGGCTTGTGGAGCGAACCCCGCCGCACGGGGACACTCTGGAAATTCGATGCTTCTGCCGTACCTTCTTCTGGTAAATCCATCATCCTCAGTTCAGGAACAGTTTCCAGAACACCAGCATACCGCCCGTACAAATGGAGATGAACCATAGCAGGCCAGGAAGAAGGTACCTAACGATGATCATCACAGGCATAACCTCCTCATCCTAGACTAACCAAGAACTCACATCCCAGCCTTCGTTATCGTTCTGATTATCACCCTTTTTTTCGGTTTGTGTCAAGGAAAAAGAACGGAAACCACCCAATCGGTTGTTCCCGAGGGTGGCAAGTGATAGATTCGTGGAGTCCTGTAGATGGCTACACCTTTGCATAGTGTGCAGCGGACTGAGTTGGACGATGACTCCCTTTGGAGTCGCAAATCCGAGGAACTGGTATGCGTTTTTTTGATTGCGGTGTCGTGATTCGGCGTTTACCCCAGCGAAATCAAGCCTTTTTTGTTCTCCTCTTGGTCTTTCTGGGGGTCTTTGATGGGACAATTTGCGGATCGGAGGAGACAGGAAAAATGGAAACATTGGCACAAATTTACGCCAGACTTGGAAGAGAAGCCCAGGAAGCGTACCAGGCGAGTCGCTATTCAGTCCTTTCAAGAGACTATTTCGCCCGCTTTACCAAAGACCCTGACGCCAAGCCAAATTCGGATGAAGTTGCCTTGGAGGCAGACTGGCGGATCATCCTTTCTGACAAGGCACATCCGCTCTCAGAGACCATTGCCAGGGATCTGGCCGATTTTCTCTACCAACGGATGGAGTTGACCCTTCCAATAGCAAGGGCATCTACCGAGGAACTCACAGCTGGCGTTGAGAAGGCTATTTCTCTCATAGACTCCGGTAGCGGCGAAGAGTCTGAGGCCTTCTCGATAGCCGTACACCGCAACAGAGTAATAATTTGCGCCAGCAGTGCCGAGGGAACCCGAAACGGAGTCGTGAGACTGGTAGACACTATAGGTTTCCGGCAAGCTCCGTTGCTGACCTTGGGTGAACAGAGATACGAGCCACGCCTGGGTGTTCGTTTGGGTGTTGTTCCGTGGATGGGTTCTCTGCGTGATGTCGTCTTTATGGGATACAACGCGATTTCTGCGGGGGGCGCTTCGCTGTACGCACTGTCCACTTCGGACGCCATTCCGGAGCTGAAAGAAAGGCGAAGGCCAGACAGTCTGGCAGCCATTCAGAAGTCCGTTGCAGCAGCACAGAAGTATGGGCTCAAAACATACGTTTTGCTCGAAACCCGGCAGAGATTCCCGAAAGACGACCCGATATTCACCGCCTACCCGGAGATTCGGGGAACACCAACCTGGGCTGCAGACAGCGAGTACGTTCTCTGCACCGAGCATCCGCTTGTACAGCGGTTTCTGATGGAAAGCGTGGAGGGACTCTTTCGCGCCGCACCCGGCCTCGACGGAGTCTTGTTCATAAACGGTGGAGAGGGTTTTTACCACTGCTATATGCGCTCGTTCGGTGCTGCCAAAGGACGTTCGAGTTGTCCTCGTTGTGATGCTGTTGGGGTGGACACGGTCGTGGCGAATCTCTCCAACAATATGGCGGCTGCCGCGCGCAGGATGAACCCGAAGGCAGAGGTACTCGCATGGCCTTACTCTGCAGAGCATGTATGGTCGTCTGACCGCGCTCAGGCAGGGTTCATCGCGAGGCTGAAACCCGGTGCAGGAGTTTTTACAGAAATTGAGAAGGACGAGTACGTTGATAAGCCCGAAGGTGTCCGAAAACACCTCTGGGACTACAGCATAGATTTGATAGGGCCTGGTGAGCGGGCGAAGCAGCAGGTCATTGCATGCAAGGCAGTCGGTACCCCTATCTACATGAAGAGCGAACCGGAATTGGCATTCGAAGCGCCGAGGCTTTCTCACATCCCATGTATGGACCGTTGGGCAGATCGAGCGGAATCTCTGGCATCATGTGGAGCAGATGGCGCATTCGTATTCCCTGCATTCCGACCATGCTATGGCAATGTGACAGCGGAACTGTACAAGCATTTTTGGTGGACACCGACACCAACGAAGGATGAAGTGTTGATGAACCTTGCTCGGCGTGTTGCTGGTCAAGCAGCGGGTGCGCATCTCAGGAATGCCTGGAAGTTTGTTTCCGAGGCAGTCGAGTGGTCACCCGAGTTGCCTTCCTACTATACCGGACCTTATTACCTGGGACCGGCACATCCGATGTGCGTCTCGCCCACCGCGACGCTTCCCGAAGTCTTCTACGGATACTACCTTTTCAGGGCAGAGGAAACGGAATCCGAAGGACTGAAGACTCGTCCAACATTTGTCACCTCGCCAACCGGAAACGTTCCAGTCTTTGGAAGATTCTATCGCCAGATGGAGACGCTGCTCAGTAAGGCAGTCGCGGAGATCGACGCTGCAGAGCCGTTGGTACAGGATCGGTTTCGTCTCATGTTCGACGCTGACTGTTCGGCGATACGATGGTTCTATCACACGGCAAGGACGGAAGCGAATTTCTATGAGTCCTGTCAGATTCGTGACACACTGCTCGCCTTCGCTGCCCAAGCTGAGAAGACCCAGCAGGAAGTTGAAAAGAATCGCGCACTTTTCGAGCGCTGGAAACAGGTGCTCAGCGATGAGAAGGCGAACGCGGAGACCGCCCTGCCTCTGGCAGAAGCAGACATGAGGCTGGACTGCTATTATGGTTCCGACCATACCTTTCCCCATATTGCAGACATGGTTCGTGCCAAGATTCATATTGTGGAGACGGAGATCGCCGAAACTTTGCCGGCGATCGCGAGGCGATGCGGATTTTGACTAGATCGAGCCGCGTCTTGCAGCGCCGCTGCTGTTGACGTTCCATCCAAAGAAACGCTACATTCAAAGCGTTGAACGATACTGCTGCTCAACGAAATGAGGGAGATATGGCGCCCGGCGCGAACATTCTTCTAATCATCACCGATCAGCTGTCCGCTCAAGCGTTGCCTGCCTGGGGAAACACTTTCGCAAAGACACCGAATATCAACTCGATTGCGGAGCGCGGCGTTCGTTTTGAGAACGCCTATACGCCGTGTTGCCTGTGTCAACCGGCGCGGGCTGCGTTTTGGACGAGTTTGTATCCCCACCAGACGGGAATCCTCTCCAATGGAAGGCTTCATCCGGTTCCCCAATTGCCTGAATCGGTGCCGACGCTCGGTTCCGTGTTCTCAGAAGCGGGATACCGCACCATCCATTTCGGCAAGG
>JAKQFZ010000967.1 GCA_029558215.1 Candidatus Omnitrophota bacterium | reverse complement strand
GAGGAAGCGTCCAAAGGAGTGGGCATGGCCCGCACGCCCGCAGTTGCCAACCTGCTTGAAGACACGCTCTCGACTCATTTGACACTCATGGGGCTGCATGGTAATTTCCATAGCAGTACGCAACGACAGCGAACAAATGATCAATAATGTGTCCTCTCTGAAGGACTTTGAGTCAGGTCACCACAATTGAGTTTTGCAAAAAGCCACCTTCTCGGGGTTGACGTTGACAACGTTACGACCGAGCAGTTCTTGGACGCCCTGGATGGGTTCATCCGCGAAGGAACGCCCCATCAGGTCGCGTATGTCAACGTTGACTCGATAAACCGCGCCTTTCTCGATCGAAAGTATCGGGAAATCCTCGAATCGTGCGATTTGGTCTATCCCGATGGCATGGGGGTTGTCTATGCATCATGGGTTTTTGGCCATTCGCTCGAGGAACGGGTGACGGCAGGCGATCTGATTCCGGCCTTGTGCCAACGTTGCGTTGATAAGGGGCATCGGCTTTTCTTGCTCGGTGGCGAACCTGGTGTCCCAGAGCGCTCCAAGGAAAAATTGCTTGCAGACTATCCCGATCTCCAGATCGTTGGCGTCAGGGACGGCTTCTTCTCCGAAAACGACGTTCAGTCGGTTATTGACCAGATTCGACAGACACGACCGGACATTCTCATGGTCGGGATGGGGGTTCCCAAACAGGAGAAATGGCTCAGGCGATATCTGCACGATCTCAATGTTCCCGTGGCATGGGGTGTAGGCGCTCTTTTCGATTTCATCTCGGGCCGATTTCCACGAGCGCCGATCTGGATGCGAAAGATGGGCTTGGAGTGGCTGTTCAGACTCATTGTTGAACCCAGAAGGCTTTGGAAGAGATATTTGCTGGGCAATTTCATCTTTACGTTTCGAATTGCCTTCTTGCTCATTGCGGATCTTGTGACGGCCTGCGCTTCATGGCTCGCCGCGTATGAAGTGCGACGGGCGCTTAACGTCTGGTTCCCTCGTGAGATCAACCCGCCGTCCGTCTACATGAAGGCGCTTCCAGCCATCATCATCGTCTGGCTGGTGATCTGCGCCAACCTGGGATTGTATCGGCGTCGGCAGAATCTTCCACGCTTTGAGGAATTCAAACGAATCGTCCAGACGTGTCTGATGTTTCTGCTGTGCTCCATGGCAATCGGGTTTCTGACCAAGAGCTGGGATTTGGGACGATCGGTCATCTTTCTCTCCAGCTTCTTCAGTCTCATCGGCCTTTCGATGACAAGGATGATCTTTCGCGCCTGGGAAGAGAGGCAGACGCGACAAGGATACGGCCGACTTCGGACAGTCATCGTGGGCACAGGACATCTCGCCATCCAGGTCAAACACCGACTTGAAGACCATCCGGCACTGGAACACGAACTGGTTGGATTTCTGAGTGATGAGGATTTCGAGGACGGCATAGAAGGCAAGCCCATTCTCGGCAAGATCGACTCTCTGGGGCAGGTTGTTCGAGACCAGGCCATCGATCAGGTTGTCATCGCATCGCTGGAGCTTCCCAGAGATGTCATCCTGAACATGATTGCCGAGAGTAAAAGAGCTGGAATTCAATTTCAGGTCATCTCGGGAATGTTTGGATTGATTGCGCAACACGTCAATCTCGAAGAGATCAACAATATGCCCGTCGTGGAACTGGGCACGTCCGAGATGTCGCCTTTCCATCAAGCTTTGAAGCGGCTCCTGGACATTGGGCTTTCGCTTCTGTGCCTTGTTCCGGCGGCATTGATCACACCGTTGATCGCCCTGGGTATTCGCCTCAGTTCCAAGGGCACCATCCTGTTCAAGCAGGAGCGTGTTGGAAAAGGTGGCAAGATCTTTGTCCTGTACAAATTTCGGACGATGTACATGGATGTGCCCAACTATGAAGAAGCCCCGACGCGAAGCGATGATCCGCGCGTGTTTGGATTCGGACGGTTCTTGCGACGCTCCAGCCTGGACGAGATTCCCCAGCTGATCAACGTGCTCAAGGGAGATATGAGCATGGTCGGCCCTCGTCCGGAAATGCCCTTTATCGTTGAAAAATACGACGTCTGGCAGCGTCGGCGCCTGTTGGTCAAACCTGGTATCACCGGACTCTGGCAGATCATTGGACGCAAAGACCTTCCCCTTCATGCCAATCTGGAGTACGACCTGTACTATGTTCAGAATATGTCGTTGTTCAATGACATCTTGATTCTGCTGAAAACGATCCCTGTGGTCTTTTTCGGCAAAGGCGCTTACTGATCGTGTGAACGCGCCGAGGAGACAAGCCTGTGACCGAGCCGCTTGCCGTTGCGTTAAACACTGTCTCCAAGCATTACACGCTCGGCCATGAAGCCAACCCCACACTCAAGGAAATGGTGCTCCGACTGGGGTTTCGCAAGCGGTGGCGTACACCATTCAAAGCGTTGGACTCGGTCACTGTGGAAATCCCCTGGGGTCAGTCGGTTGGGATCGTCGGAAGAAACGGCTCAGGCAAGAGCACACTCCTGAAACTGGTTGCTGGCATCACTGCACCCTCGTCAGGCACAGTTTCTGTTTCGGGGAAAGTCCTGCCGTTGCTTGAACTGGGTGCCGGTTTCCATCCGGAGTTGACCGGTCGCGAGAATATCTTCCTCACAGGAGCTGTTCTGGGTCTTTCCGAACGCGTGGTTCGCGAACGTTTGGACGAGATAGTGGCTTTTGCTGAACTCAAATCCTTCATTGATGTTCCCGTAAAGCATTACTCCAGTGGCATGTTTCTTCGGCTGGGCTTCTCCGTGGGGATTCAGATGGATCCGGATATTCTCGTGTTGGATGAAGTCATGGCGGTGGGAGACCATCGCTTCCGCGAAAAGAGCGCCGAGGAGATTTTGAGGATGCAGCAGATGGGCAAGACGGTTCTCTTCGTCTCCCATGACATGGCCTCTGTTCGAATGTTGTGCCAAAGGGTGATATGGCTGGAGAAAGGTCGAGTCGTTTTTGACGGTTCACCGGCGGAGGGCATTGTGCAGTATCGGCAGGCGCTTGCCAGACAGGAACACGCAGAGCAGGAAGGAAAGTCCGAACAACTGATCTCTCTTTCGATGATTCGACCTGGTTCGACTGAAGCGGTAGATGTATTTGAAGTGGGCGAGCCGCTGGAGATCATCCCACTTTTCGATCCATCTCTATCGGGAATGAAGGGAACACTGGTAGTCGAGATTCAGGACGACCAGGGAACTGTGCTGCACCGAACACAGGGAATCTATCAGGTTCGCTCAACCGATCAGGCACAGTCAAATCCTGTCAAGGTTCGCTCGTTGAATCTATTGCCCGGGCTGTATGCGCTGCATGTTATTTTCAAACAGGATGAAGTCGAGAAACCCATTGAGGAATTGGCGACCTTCTCTGTTGGTCCGTGCTCTCGAACCGAGGGACAGTCCGGACTTGTCAGTCTCGGCAACTGCACCGTGAGTTGCGAATACTAGGTCCCGTCAGCCTTTCCCTGATCTGCTAGGTCTTCTGTAGAACCAGCATGAAATCGCTGTCCATCCTGCCGCTGTAGGTGTTGCGTTTGGTCAGCAGAGAGCGACTCTGGACAAAGGGATCATCGAACTGCTCCAGAAGATTGAAGCCATGCCGAGCGGTGAGAGAGCCTGCGAACAAGTCCGCCGTTGGAACAGAAATCTTTCGGACATTTGAGTTGCTAATCTTGATGACCAGGTGCCCTTTGGGTCGGATGACACGGGCCATCTCAGCAAACACCCGCTCCATGTCCTCAAAATAGCGCGCCACGGTCAGCGCCATTTTCTTCTCTCCCTGGGAGAAGAGCCGGTCGGTCAACTCGTCCACATTGGGAAGTCCTGTCCGGTGATAGTAGCGGTATTCCTGAATCCCATAACGTTCCGTTCCGACACCACGCTTGTCCATCTCTGACTGGTGTTCCGTGCTCTCGAGCATGCCGAGCCAGTACATTTCCAGCTTCATGGATTCCAGATACCGAATGGAACTGATGTACGGCGGATTCATGACCACAAGTGCCACTTGCTCAAAGTCCGTGGGGAGGCTCCTGGCGTCGGACTCTTCTACACGAACGTCGGAGGAGTTGGGACAGTAATGGGCATATTCGTAGGCCGCGCGAATACGGGACTTCGCCTTCTGTTCAAACGTCTGGAATACGTCCACAACTCGCTTGCCGTTCGCGTCCATTTTCCGCAGTCTCTTGCTGTAACCTGGAAAGACATGCTTGGGATCGGAGTTGGACACATCGCGGTTGGTCGCTGACAAACAGGCTCGGAAGAACTCTCGGTATGGTTCGTCCACCGCTTTTTCGATATTGCGCTTCATCACGACCAAATCCCGTATCACCTCGTCGCGATACCAGTGATCTCGATTAACACAAAAGGGGGCTTCCGCCATGGCGTCTTTGCCGTTATCGCGTAGCGCTTCATACATGAGCTTGCCCAACTGAAAGTTGAGCATTTCATCGTCATGAAAGGATGTTTTCACTCGACTCACCAGCACCGCGAGCGGATTGATATCAAAACCGATACAGTCACGTCCCAGCGCTTTCGCCTCAACCAGCGTCGTGCCTGAGCCACAGAAGGGATCCAGAACCACATCTTTCGAAGATGAGGCATACAGCCGTACCGCGGTTCTGGGTATGGCTGGGATGAGTTTCCCGAAATACCGATGAAATGAATGAATTCGAAGTCTTGGTTCCGCTTTTGCCAGTTCCAATTCCTGTTTGAATGTTCTCAACTCGCGTTGTCCTCTCTTCTGTCAGGTCTTGTTCGGGTCATTGTATCACCCTCGGAAGGGTGCGGCTGTCAGCCGGCAATGTTGGAGCAGCCTTTGGAGAAGTCCTCGATTTTCCAGAATACCAATCCAGTGGGAATCTTGGGATAGAAATCCGTGGATTTCTGGGGCATTTTCTCTCCAGCATGGGCAAGTGCCTGAACCTCAAAACGACTCGTACGGTTCAGAAACACCGCAACACTCCCAGGAGCGGCTCGTACTTCGGCGACAGCCGTGCCCGCATCCCGATGATGGGAGACCCATTGAGAGTCCGTCCCTCGGTTCCATTTCAACACGCCCAGCAATAGTATCTCATGCAGCACGTTGACGTCCAGAGATTTCCAGACGGAAGTCCTCTCTGCGTGGGTGGTGGAGTAGGAATCCGGCTCGGCACCCGTCCATCGCAAGAGGACAAAACGCGTCCCGTCAAATAGTCCCAGCACCTTGGCGTGGGGTTCCCGTTCCCGGTGAGCCCACATGGCATCCAGCAGTTGCTTTTCATTTCCATACTGGTCTGAAACAACCTGGAAATATCGTGCCATCATACTGCTTTCAAGTGCCGGGAGATGCTCAAGCAGGCCGCGAAAGACACGGTGTGTCGGCAGAATCAGGACCCCGTCACTTTCCAGCGGTGTCAAATAGCACATGCGGTAGTCCACACCCGTGACCGCGGGTGCTGTTGGGTTGTTCGCATGCCACTCTTCGGCATACGCCTGCGCAGCACCGTATCGGTGATGTCCGTCGGCAATCAGGAGATCTCGCGCTGCCATCAGTTGCTGAATCCTCTCGCAGCGATCTCTGCAAAAAACCGGCCAGAATTCATAGACGATATTCTGATCGGGATCTTCGGCACGAATCCCCGAAACCCGATCAGGCTCCCCCAGAAGAGAAATTGTCTCCTCTTTCGGATCCGGATAGATCAAAAACACCGGCTCGAAGTTCGTACGCGTTTCACGAATGAGTGCCAGTCTGGTCTGATAGTGATCCGGGAAAATCCTCTCATGAGGATGAACCTTGGAGACTTCCGGACGTCCCAGTCGGCACAGTCCCATAAAACCTGAACGGCAGTATCGAGTCCCCTGATGCGTGAATGTCATGCGACATCCGTAGAATCCCGTTCCCGGATCTCGATTGATGACCCCGCTCTGGAGCCATTTGTCGAAAAGCAGTCGAGCGGACGCAGGCCAGGGCGTTTCGACTTCCCCGGCCGCAGGCACCACCAGATGCGCCATGTTGTTGGGATGTGCTGACCGAAGCGTCTCTCCAATCTTCGGTGTAATCTTGTCCCAAGGCGGTGAAAGTACAGGCCACATATCTCCGCCAATCCTGGGAACATCAAAACGAATCCCTTGAAAAGGTAATACTTCGCTCATGAACTCTCTTTTCTCGAAAAAATGAGGCGCATCCCGTAGACTTCTTCAAAGAGATCGCGCTTTTTTTCTGCAGCCCAGACTTCGTCATCCAAGTCGCGGCCTTCCAAACTGGCCAGGACGGCTCCTGTCTGAATCTGACACTCGATGCTACTTACAGCATTTCGATGGGATCGATCAAGTCCGTCGGCGACGCGCAACAAGGCCGCGGTTTTCTGAACACCTTCCTGATCCTCGGCACAGAGTTTACTGAAACACTCGTGACTGGCTTTGGGCAAGGCCTTTCGATGGTACCGCGCAAGGTTGGCCAGGATCCATTTCTCCGCTTCGGAGAAGCCGTCGAGTGGCGCGTTGGCGATTATCTCGCACCCGTGTTTGTGGTGCCGACTGATACTTTCCGACAGACCAATGTCATGCAGAAGCGCCCCAAGATAAAGAAGATTCCTCCAGCGTTCTCCCAACCGATGGAGATCTTTCAACTGATCGAAAAGCACCAACGCGAGTCGGGCAACCTGCTCGGAATGCTCATCCTCGGCCTGATGCGTTTTGAGCAGGGCACGAACACTTTCTTGCTGTGAGGGAGCGTGTTTCTTTGTTGGAGACAAGAACGTTTGTCCTTCTTTCCTATATACTCTCTCGAAACCCCCCCTGCCCCCCTTAACAAAGGGGGGTAAGAACGGGTCTGCCCCCCTTAACAAGGGGGGATCAAGGGGGGATTTGTCATCCCCTTCGGGTGCGCTTAGCCCATAAGAGGCTTCGATTGAAGAACTCTTGGCTGGAGATTGTCCCGAGAAAGCAGATCATGACTCGGTGAGCCTCGTTCTTGCCAGAGCCGCAGCGCCGAGGATGCCCGCCTGATCTCCCAAGGCCGAGATTCGAACTTCCACGCCTTCTGCCGTACCTGGAAGACAGTGGAGAACCTCCGCCCGAATGGGCTCCAGGAAAGCCTCCCCAATGGCTTCAACCACACCCCCCCCCAAAACAAACAACTCCGCCCCCAGCAGGTGAACAAGACTCTTGACGGCCAACCCGATGTAGCCCGCCGCTTTGTCCAGCGTCTCCTTCACCAAAGGATCTCCGTTGTGGTACGACTTTGCAATGGCCTTGCTGCGAACCTTGAGCAAATCCCTATCCTTGCCAACCGAGTCCAACAGTGATGTCGGACGTCCATTCTGAACCGCCAAAGCCAGATCACGCATGATGGATTTCCGACTGGCCAGTGCCTCCAGACAGCCCCGGTTGCCGCATCCACACAAGGGACCATCCGGTTGAATGACCATGTGGCCGATCTCACCGGCATTCTTGCTGGTGCCGTGCCAGAGCTTCCCGTCAAGAATCAGTCCGCCACCGATGCCCGTCCCGACAAAAATGCCCACGACATTCCGAAATCCGCGACCTGCTCCGTAGACATATTCTCCCAAGGTTCCAACGTTGACGTCGTTGTCCACAAAGACAGGCACGCCAAAACGTACCTGAACAGCAGGTCCCAGCGGACAGTTCTTCAGGGAGAGATTTGGGGTATCCAGGATGACTCCGGTCTCCGGATCCAAAGGGCCGGGAGAGCCAATGCCTATCGCCTGCACTTGTTTCCAGGTGTCTTTGTCAGAAACCTTCTCAATGGTGCTCATCAGTCGATCAAGAATCTCCTGGGCACCTTTCTGAGCCTTGGTTTTGACTTTTTCCTGACGCAGAACCTGGCCGGCGGAATTGACAAGTCCCGCGGCAATGTTGGTTCCCCCCAAGTCAACCCCGATGACGAAATTTCTCTGTCCACTCATGGGCTTAGGATGACTCTGTCGGTGCAAGAAACTTCTTGAAATAGTCCCGAATAATCCTCTGTTGTGTATGGATGGGCTTCTCGCCATCTACAACAAAGAATCCAAACTCACGGATCATATTGTTGAACTCTTCGATGACGCGCGCCTGGAATATCTTGAAGGACGTCGCCGGATCCGGATCCAGACCGATGTCCTGTCCGGCATCATAGAACTCAATCGGCCTGGAACGAATGATGCGTTCCAAGGATGTCTCCACCGGCACTCGTAGATAGATCACAGCGTCGGGTTTGATGGCAAACTCATAGAGCTTCCTGACCCACGCCGGATCATTTCCTCGAACAACATCACGAGCAAAGGATGTGTACGTGTATTGATCGGAGAGGATGATCATCCCCGCGCGAAGAGCCGGAACGACATCCCGAACCTGTCTGTCCGCGAAGTCCGCTCCATGAATCAGACTGTAGGTCACGGGTGACAGACTCTTGTTGCGCTTGGCCTTCTCAATGCTCTTGGAGACCAGCTTTGATGTGCGACGTCGGGTGTAATTTGCCGCAAACCCCTGGGACTCCAGCCATTTCTGAAGCAACGTCAGCTGCGTTGTCTTGCCAGCTCCGTCAACACCCTCAACCACGAAAAGCTTCCCCGGATAATCCTTCAGCTCCGGTTCCATTGTCATCCTTGGATATTGCTCATTCATTGTGAACTCACTCGTTCTCATCGAAGCTGCCCAAGCGCTTCTTAATAACTTCTACCACCTGCCGACGGAAAATCGTCTGTTGTTCCTGGATGGGAAGAGTGCCATCAATCACGTGCATGCCCTGCTCTTGCACCATGGAATCGTATTCCTGAATCACGCGACTCTGAAACTGAATGTAACTCTCAAAGGGATCCTCAGAGAGCCCCAGATCCATTCCCGCCTCATAGAACTTGGGAGGCCGAGTCGCCGTGATCCGAAGCAGGGAAACCTCAACGGGAACACGAAAATAGAAAATCCCGTCAGGGATGACGGCAAACTTGTAGGTGTTTCGCACCCAGTCCCGACTGACGCCACGGGCAACATCTCGCGCAAACGCAGTGTACATATACCGATCCGCCAACACGATCATCCCCGAACGCAACGCAGGGGCGATGATCGCTTCCTGGCGATCCGCAAAGTCCGTCGCATGCAGAAGGCTGAACAGAATCGGCCCAAGTGTGTTGTCCTTCTTGCCCTGCTTGATGACTTTTGAAACCAGCTTGGACGAATTCCACTCAGTGAAAACCGTCCCGTAGCCCTTGGTCTGAAGCCAGTTGTCCACCAGGTGCAACTGCGTAGACTTGCCCGAGCCGTCCGTGCCCTCGACAACAATGAGACAACCCCTCATGGTGTCCTCTCTCTTTCGACTCAGATCATGAATATCCATTGCGTTCGATTGTATACCACACTCCCGCACAAACCGCAATCAACCCGTTAGGGGATTCTGAAAATCTCGAGCGAATCCCCCCTACCCCGGAAACCACCCCCCTTCATCAAGGAGGGATCAAGAGATGTAGGGAGGCATTTATGCCGCGTTCTTGCCGATAGGGGCGCTGCTTGCTGCGCCCTTTCCGGAGGGTAGGGCAAGCCCTACCCCTACAACTGTAACGGTGATTCACGACGATAGGGGCGATTCATGAAGCGCCCCTCCATCTTCCGCAATTCTCAACCTCTCCCACTGGGAGAGGTCGGCACGAAGTGACGGGTGAGAGTGACTCCGATTGGCGTGCAGGATTTCGCTCCCCTCACCCTGGCCCTCTCCCCAGGGAAAGGGAACAGGAAGGTGGCACAAACATTGTCGGCAGCGTTGCTAACGACTCATAAGAATGGGCGATTCGTGAATCGCCCCTACACGGACAACAGATGGATATGGCGACCCTTCCTTGTGGCTTTTCAGGCGCTATCAGTGCTGGTGTCGTAGTCCGCCGTCGTACTTCGCCATTCGGCAAGGCATTTTCTCACGGCGCTCAGCGTTTCCTGGCAGGCCTGGTTGTTGATGAGGTTGGTGCGCTCATAGGGGTCGGTCTCCAAATCGTAAAGTTCATCCATCTGACCGAGATTCTCAACATACTTGTGCCTGCCTACAATGACAGCCCTCGCAAAGTGTTTTTCAAAGTGTCCGTGTGTCTCGCACATCAGGCTTTCACGCCAGGATTCTCTGCCTCCCACCGCAATGGAGAGAAGGCTTTCGCCATCCACAGAGCCGTTGAAACCGGTACCCGCTGCATCCAAGAGCGTCGGCGCGATATCAATGGTGCTGACCAGTTCATCTCGCACCTGTCCAGACGGGATCATTCCGGGGAAACGCATCGCAAAAGGAACCCGCAACAACTCTTCGGGCATGTAGGAACCCTTGTCGAAACGTCCGCCATGGCAACCGAGCGCATCTCCATGGTCGCTTGTCCAGACGACCAGAGTGTTCTCGCTCAACCCCAGTTCATCCAGAGCATCAAGGATCAGCCCCCCCGCAGCGTCCACCATCGTGACGTGTGCATAGCACAGAGCCAGGGCACGCTGCCATTCGCTCCAAGGTATTGGGTTGGGGTGAATGATGTTCCCATCCTGATCTGTCATGGGACAGTTTCCCCCACGACGATAGACGTCGGGTTTGTCTGAAAGATCGCTCTGGAAACTTGGATACTCAGGAATTTCTGGGGCACGATAGAGATCGGCAAATCGCTGCGTCGGGAAATAGGGCTGATGTGGTCCCCAAAAATCCACGCGAAGCGCAAAAGGCCTGCCGTCTTTGTCTTTGGCCAGATGCCGAAGTTGATCGCAGGCGAGATTGGCAAGAAAGAACGCTTCATGCGTGTCGTCCGGTGTCTCAAGAATGCCGGTCTCGTAGCCGAAACTGCACGGCATATTGGGAATGTAATGGTCGCCCGGTTTCCATTTGGTCAAACCGAAATTCTGATGAATCAGCATCTCAGGCTCCGGCAGACCCCGCCTTTGAAGATAGTCTTTGTACTCAGGTTTTGTGTAAGGATTGTTGTATCCAGGATAGCTGAATCCCTCACAGCCGAAGTCATGAGCCGTTCCCGGTCCGGCATGCCATTTTCCGTAGTAGAAATTCCGATAGCCCGCATCTGAAAGTTTTTCCAGATAGGTCTGTTTGTCAAAAGGATGATCGGGACCATTTCGGATTTGACCGTGCCGGTGTGGAAACAGACCGGTCAGCATGGTTCGGCGTGCCGGTGCACAAAGCGGACAGGCGGTGTAGGAACGCGAGAACTCGACTCCTTGAGCAGCAAGCCTCTCAAAATGAGGCCTCTGAATTTTCGGTCCCGCATCCCAACCGTGACGGTAGTGAAGTTGATGATCGTTGAGCAGAAAGACAATATTCGGCCTGTCGCTCATCGAAGAGACTCCTTAGGATATGGACTGACGCAGACCGGCAGTCTCAGCTCTTTCCCAGAGACACAAAGCGCTGTTTGTTATTCCTCAATGAACGCGGCAACGATTTCCCCGAAGTAAGCCCGATGGTAGTCCTTGTTCGGATAGTTCCCTTCAATGACAGGATCTTTGAAACCGGCCGGGTTGATATCCTGGGTGTACATGATGCGACATTCAAGAATCAGAGAGGCTTCATTGTAGCACGGCGCGGAGACCTTGGTTGATTTTCGAAGCGTGAGATTCGTCTTGCTCAACTTGTCCCCATCGCGCCCTGAAATGGAACCAAGCGTTTGAAGCGCTCGACGGTACTTGCCGGGAAATGCGCACAGAGTGAACGAATCGGATTTTTCCAGGTATTGGAAAGTATGGCGCTGCGGCCTGACGACGATCTGCACAAATGGTTTTGACCACATGCATCCGATACTGCCCCATGCCACAGTCATCATGTTGCAATCTTCATCGGTGCCGGAAGTCAGGATCAGCCACTGGTTCATCCACAAATCCACGGGTTTGCAGGTCAACTCGGTTACGTCTATCTCCTTCATTTTCTCGTCCTTTCCTGAATTGTATCTCGACTCCAATGATGGAGTTTGCTTCACGGGAGAAGTGATCTGACCCGATCCTGAGAGAAGGATTCATAGCTATCTGCATCGGGCCCGCACGGCCCCAACTGACCGCTGCCGGTAACCGCCTCTCGTGTGCCGTCACGTCTGGGGTCTACATATTGGCAGAACCACAGACTCAACTGCTGTCTCATCTCCCTTTCGATCTCACGGGTACCGGCATCTCCGATAAGATTCCGAGTCTCCCCTGGGTCATCCGCCAGATTGTAGAGTTCATGGGGTCCATAGGGGTAGCGATGAACGTACTTCCAGTGCTGTGTACGGAACATGTGAACAGGCCCATATTCCTCAAAGACGACCACACCCTCACGCTTTGGAGAGAAATCGCCCGAAAGAGCATCTATGAAACTGATGCCGGGAAGATCTGCCGAAGTGCCTCCTCCAATTCCAACATAATCCAAAAGCGTTGGCCTGAAGTCATAATGGCTGACCATGTTCGAACAGACCAGGCCTTGCGGTATGTTTCCCGGCTGCGAGACCAAAAAGGGAACCTTGACCGACTCCTCGAACATGCAGAGCGGAAACGTGGCGTTGCCCTTTCCGTAAAGCCCGTGATGTCCCATGCACATGCCGTTGTCCGACGTGAAGACAATCAAGGTGTTCTCCCGCAACCCGTTGGCCTCAAGCCAGTTTATGAGACGACCGACGTTGGCATCCATCAATTCGACCGCCGTGTAGTATCCACTGAGATAAGTGCGACGGGTCTTGACGTCATCCACCGGCAGATTCCTGTAGCGAACCCACGAAGGAGCGCTCAGGCCGTCGGGAACGGAATCGAAGGCACAGTCATTGAAGTAAATATCATACAGATCCTTGGGATGATGCTCGGGTCCCCAAGGCAGATGGGGTGCCGTGTAGTGAACGCTCAGATAGAAAGGCTGGTCGCTGATCAACTGCTGCTGCAAAAACTCCAGTGCGTTTTCAGTAATGGCGTCGGTGACATAGCGAGGCTCCCGGTAGACTTGTCCATTTCGAATCATGGGGGCATTGTAGTAAGGTCCCCCGCCCTGAGCATGGACTTCCCAAAAGGCAAACCCTTTCTGCGGCTGCGGGGAATTGCCAAGATGCCACTTGCCACTGAGCCCGCAGACGTAACCTGCTTCCGCAAGATCTTCGGTATAGCCACGCTGCCCCCGAAGGTATTCCACGAGTCTGCCGTCTTTGTGCGGCTCAAGAGGAGAGTTTCCCGAAGCCAGCCAATCGTGGATGCCGTGCTGTGAGGGAATGCGTCCGGTCAACAGAGAAGCCCTGGCAGGAGAACAGACCGGCGAGGTGCAGAAGTACTGGTCAAAGCGTATGCCCGTCGCCGCCAAGCGATCGAGATTCGGCGTTTGGATTTCGTCGTTGCCGGCACAGCCCATCGCCCATGGTCCCTGATCATCGGTGAGTATGAACAAGATATTGGGACGGGAATCTTTTGAAGGCATTTCTGTTTCCTTTCAGAAAACCGTTTGGCTGCTTCGCGAGAAACCACAAGGAGATAGTATTTCACCCTGCGATGACAGGCAAGCCGAATATGGAATCAGCAACAGCAAACACTTTTATACGAGCAAAAACGTACTATAGTATGAAATGAGAATAGGTGATTGAGTATGGGTCAAAACCAGTTTCATCATGATGTGCCGTCCCGAAGGGATTTCATCAGAACAACCGTTGGAGTGGTTGGGAGTTCACTGGCAGCAACGGGACTCCTGTCAAAAACATCTCAGGCACAGCCTTCCGAGAGCAAGAGTCTTGTCGCACTCTCACAAGATACCAAAGTCATTGGAGCAGGACGTGAGATCGCTCAAGACCGAATGCGGGAGATGCTGGACGCCTGCATGAAGCAAGTCACGGGCGAGTCGTCTTCTGCTCTGGCTTACAAGAGCCTTTTCAAACCCAGGGACATCGTCGGGATCAAAGTTAATTGCCTTGCGGGCAGAAATCTCTCCTCACATCCGGATCTGGTCAAACTGATCATCGAACATCTCTTGGCTGCAGCGGTTCCCGCTCGGAACATCATCGTCTGGGAGCGCTTAGGACGGGAACTCGAACAAGCAGGCTTTCCGCTCTCACGAGACGGATCTGCGCCGCGCTGCATGGGCACGGATGATCCCACGGTGGGTTACGATGCCATGCCCACGGAATCCGGCTCGATCGGCTCGTGTTTCAGTCGGTTTTTGTCGAGCATTTGTACCGCACTCATCAGCGTTCCGATACTCAAGGATCATGACCTTTCCGGTGTCTCGATTGGGATGAAGAACTTCTACGGCGGCATTCACAACCCCAACAAGTATCACGACAACAACTGCGATCCTTATATCGCCGATTTGAACGCTCACCCGTTCATCAGAGGAAAACTGAAGCTGACGATTTGTGACGCCACCACCGTTCAGTACCATGGCGGTCCATCATTCAAGGAAAGCTGGGCATGGTCTTACGGTGCAGTTCTGGTCAGTCGTGATCCCGTGGCGTTGGATCGGGTCGGCGCTGACCTGATTGAGAACAAGCGCAAGGAATCGGGGCTTCCCAGTCTGAAAGAGGAAGGCAGAGAGCCCAGATATATTCAGACCGCCGCCACACGAGGGCTGGGCGTCGGCGACAGTTCCAGAATCGAAGTCGTCAGGGTATGACAGCTATGAGCGATGATCCACGCTTCGTTAAGGAAGCACTTCACTACGAGAAACTCCCGGAGCAGAAGATCAAGTGCGTTCTGTGTCCGAGAGAGTGTAGTGTTGCCGATCTGGAAAGAGGGACGTGCGGGGTTCGGGAGAACCGCGCGGGCACTTACTTCACTCTGGTTCACAGCCGCCCCTGTTCGCTGAACGCTGATCCAATCGAGAAGAAACCGCTTTTTCATTATCTGCCTGGAAGCAAATCGCTGTCACTGGCGACAGCAGGCTGCAACATAGAGTGTCTGTTCTGTCAAAATTGGGAGATTTCACAGTTCCGTCCGGAGCAGGTGCCATCCCAGTTCATACCACCCGATCAGATGGCGCTGTTGGCGGTATCCCGAGGTTGCCAGTCCATCGCGTACACCTATTCCGAGCCGGTAATCTTCTATGAGTACATGTTCGACATCGGTAAAGAAGCACGTGCCAACGGAATCGGCAGTGTGATGATCTCCAACGGCTATATTCTCGAAAAACCGCTGCGGGAACTGTGTCCACATCTGACCGGCATCAAGATTGATCTGAAATCCTTTCGGGAAAAATTCTATCGGGAGCTATGCCGAGGCCGTCTCCAGCCAGTGCTTGACACCCTGAAGGTGATTAAGAGTGAGAACAAGTGGCTGGAAATTGTTGTTCTACTGATCCCAACGCACAACGACAGTCCCGAGGAGATTCAGGATCTCTGCGG
>JAKQFZ010000945.1 GCA_029558215.1 Candidatus Omnitrophota bacterium | reverse complement strand
TTTGGAGAGGTTGGTTACATTGGTAGCGGCAGTGGCGAGTTTTACAACTCCGTCCAGTGCTTTAAGCTTTGCAGTGGTGGAAGTTCTATCACCTCTGAAGAGCAAGAGACGGATCGCCTTCTCGGTCTTCTTGGCGATGTGGTTCTCCACATAGGCTCCGAAGGCATCTTCGCCGTACTTGTCTTTGTAGAACTCGACTACATCCCTTCCCAATGTGAACTCGGCATTGAGTATCCCGGTGGGGACGGAGAGGTCGGCAGTCGAGACGTTCTGAGCCGTCAGAGCACCATCGAGGGAGTTCTTGAATACCAGGTCCTCAATCAAGCCGACGTCGATCTTCTCGTCTTTGAGCAGTGGCAGAACCGAGATATCCGAGAGGGTATCTCCGGGCTGCGATCCGATCACCTCATCGATGAAGAGGCTGGTAGTGTTGGCGGAGAGGATATTCATGGCTTTGCCGGAGTCCACATCGGAGATGCCTTTGTAGATCTCACGATGGCTGGCCTTGACCATGATCTTGTTGCCGTCGATGGTGACCTCTTTGTCCACATTGGACTGGTTAGCATCAGGCTCACCGGGAATCGATTTCGAGATTGCTCTGCTCATAGTGACGGAGAGGTCTTTGAGGCTCTTCTCGATGCTGTGGATGGCATCACCAAGCTGGAGGTTGGGATTACCCTTCTCCAGTTCACTGATCTTCTCAGTGATGGCCGTGATGCCCTTCTGCAGTTCGGAGTTGTTGTTGTGCTCCGCAACCTTACGAAGCGAATTGAGCTCGTTCTTGATCTCGGCAAGGCTGGCATCGGCACTGCGGTAGTCATCGGCTCGTCCGTAGATCGAGACACCATTGAACTCACCTTTCTCGACCTTCTGCCAGAGCTCACTCTGCAGGTTCTCGCATTTGAGGACTTGTACCCAAGAGCCGACTTTGGCATCGGGGAAATGCTCTTTATCTGTAGTCTTGAGAATGTAGTTTTCCACTACGGTAAACTCGGGTACAGGCTGCATATTGTGGTTCACATCGCATTTGCCGACTAAGCCGTG
>JAKQFZ010000940.1 GCA_029558215.1 Candidatus Omnitrophota bacterium | reverse complement strand
GGCTCTGGCGACTTCACCACCATTCAGGCAGCGATCAATAGCTGGTGCCTTGGTGGTGCCAATGCTGCCGAGACTCCCCCATTTATCATCAACGTCGTACCGGGAACCTATATCGAGCGGCTGACTCTGAACTCGCTCATTGTTGGTAACGGTGACATTGTCGGTAGCATCGTCATTCAGAGTTCAGTTCCTGGCACTCGTCCGGTCGTAAAGGTTGGAAGAGGCTTGGGTGAAGACACTGGCAACAACGGTTTCAGGATCCTTCAGGACAGTTACGATGTCACTCTGCGAGATCTGTTGTTCTGCCCAGCCATGGCGTCTGAGATTCCCGGTCACAACATTCCGGCGGCCGGTGCTGTCATTCATGTTGACCAGAACGCTGCGGATGCCGTTTTCGACACCCTGTTGGTTGAGAACTGCCTGTTCACGCATACGGATCTGGCGGGCAACCCCTTGGTGACCAGCAGAACCGCTGCCTACACAGCCGGTTTTGTTCAACCCAACGCAGTCGGAAACATTGTCACTTACTTCCTCTACTTCTATCCCGACGCTGGCGAGCCAAAGCACCTGACCTGCAACAACTGCACGTTCTACGGTGGTACCGGTGGTGTTGTAGGCAACGTGACTGGTGTTCTTGCCCGCGCTCATACGACAACCGCTGGTGACACGATCACGTGGCACAACTGCGCTTTTGTCCAGTCCGGCAACTATGTGACCATGGAGTACGGAACAGCAGCCGGTATCTTCAATATCACTGGAACCGATCAGAAGGCGGGTCCGGATAACTGCACGTACATTGCAACCCAGTGGGAAGTGGACAACCATGCGCTGATGATCAGTGGTGCGTTGCTCCAGATCAACGTTTCCAATACGATCATCAACCTCTTTGGCCCAGAGTTGGCAACAACTGCCGGAACTCAGGGTCCCCGAGGTGCTGCTGGTGGCACGGCTGGCTTGAACATCACCGACAGTATTCTCTACAACGAATGCTCTGGTGGCGCCAAGAACGGCCTTGCGATGATCGTCAATACCAAGGAAGCGGCTGATGCCGATGCATTTGCACGTTGCACCTTCTACAGCAAGCCAACAATGTACTACGTCGTCGGCACAAACAGCGGCACGGTTCCCTTCCGTGACTGCATCTTCGCAGGCTCCGGACAGGTATTTCCGACCGCTCCTGTTGCTGGTCTGACTCTTGATGTTGACTACTGCGCTTACGTTGAAGCCGGTGCGCATGCCATTGGTGGCAGAGGCGGCGCTCAGACGGATGGCGCGAATGTCATCAGCGGCGATCCGCTGTTCCTTGGCATTAACGCGCTACTCGCCAACGCCTTTGACGTTGATGCGGCGTCATTTGGTGGCAAGGGAACTGCTGGCTCCAACCTGTCTGGTGGTGCCGATTTCATCGGTTCTGCCGTTGGCAGCTGGGATCTGTACTGATCTGACCTTCGTGTCAGTGTAGATCCTGGGTTGAGAACAACCCAGGCTACAGACGGAGCTTGGTTTTCATGAATTTCAAGACCCGCGGAAGGTTTCCCTTCCGCGGGTCTTTTCTTTTTGGTGCAGATACAAATCCCCCCTCAATCCCCCCTTAATAAGGCAGGGGGTATTAAGCGGGGATTATGAGTCCCAGGGGTTGACATTATACGCCATTGGCGTATAAGAGAATCATGGTCTTTATCGAGACATCGGTTTTCACCAAGGAGATCAAGCGTCTCTTAACGGACGATCTATACCGGACGCTGCAAACGGCATTGATGATAAGACCCGACGCCGGAGAAATCATCAAAGGAAGTGGCGGTCTCCGAAAAATCAGGTGGAGTCGGCCTGGACACGGCAAGCGAGGTTCTCTTCGAGTGATATACTACTGGGATAGGCCGGACACCATCTATATGCTCTTGCCATACTGCAAGTCACGACAAGATGACCTGACACCGGCGCAGCTGAAATCTCTTCGAGCATTGATGAAGGAGTTTCTATCATGAAGGAAGAAATGTTTGAAAAACTTGTGATGAGTTTGGAGGAATCTCGTGAGATAAGACACGGCAGAAGGAAGGCCAGTAGAATATCTGAGATCAGTGCGCCAAACATAAAGATGGTTCGCAGGAAGCTCAAAGTCTCACAGGCAGAGTTCGCCATGATGGTCGGAGTCAGCGCAAGAACCCTTCAGAACTGGGAACAGGGCAGGAGGCAACCTGTCGGTCCCGCCAAGGCACTTCTGCGTGTCGCAGTGATGAATCCAGAGGCAGTCCTTCAAGCATTGCACGGGAAACAGCAGTAGGAGGAGTATCAAGGCGCGTCAAGCACAGCGCGGACGCACCAGATGAGTCAGAGCAATCGTTGACGCCACTTTTCCGGATTTCTTGAACTGTGAAAGACACTGTATATGGTGACTGTTGCGTTATTGTACTCGTAGAAGACCGCATACGGAAATCGTCGAACAAAACCTCTTCGATAGTCTTCATAGACTTTTTCATGCATCTCAGGATTTCGAAGAATCCCTTCGATGCACGCATCAAGGCAGCACAGGAATTCCTCACCAAGACCGTGGCGCCGGTCTTCATACCAGGCGTATGCATCAACAATATCCTGCTCGGCCTCAGGTGCAATGAGCAGTTCAGCGGCCATAGTGACTTCGCACCCGAATCTTGACATCCTCCCAGGCAGAACTGGCGACAGGACATCTCATCAAGTTTGCCTTGCGACGGTCCAATTCCTTCTTCTGCCAGTCCGCAACTGGAATATCTGACGGACTGGATGCCAAGTCATCCCAAAGATCTTCAACCAACTGAAGTTTTTCGGATGGAGTGAGGTCGAATACTGAAGGCGTTTTTCGATTCATGGAAACTTCCACTCCTTGGTGTGCATTGGCGAACTGCATGTCAACACGCAACTGAAAACAATATCTACATACGTCAAGACAAAGCACCTTGTCAACTGCGTGACAGCAATGTGGCGCGCCGAGCCAAGCGGACGCACCAACCCGCAGTCCTCTGGAATGGTAGCAGCGGGCACAGAGCGGAAACAACTCCGGCTCCCTCGCCCCTTTGTGGGAGTGGGTTGGGGTGAGGGGGCTAAGGAACTCGATAGATGTTCACTTCTTGGCTTGAGAAGGCGCTCGCCCATCCGGCCTGTTGAAACTTATCCAGTCCCTTTCCCGGATAGGCTTCCCTTTCGAGAGGACCGAGATAGAGGTAACTGGCATTGTACTTCTTGAGAATGGCCGCGGCCTCAGCAATGTCCGTGGACTTGTAAATCTTCTCCACATCCGCCTTTCGTTCATTCAGGTGTTCGTAAAGCTTACCGTCCGCGTCTTTTCTCCAGACGGATTCGTGGTTGAACCAGCCGAGAATGGTCGGAAGTCCGGTGTTGGCAGAAACGCGACCGTAGTAGCGGTAGGGATCGCCCGTTGCCTCAGCAATGACCGGCTGTCCTTGGACGTTGTTGATGAGCCATTGGATGGCTCGGTACTCGTCAGAGCCTTCCGGTCCCCGCGCGGATGGCCAACGTTGCACGGTATCCGGCCTGACAAACTTCAGGTACTGCTGACCGTCCAGGGTCTTGATGTCCAGCGATGAGAACTGCTTCTCAAGAGCGTCCGCGGGATCGAACACCTGTCGAGCCATAGACTGCGTTGTGATGAAGCCGACCAGGCACAGTACCACCAGAGCGATGACCGTTCCTACTCTGGCTCCCAACGCAAGACTCCGGTTGCGGATGATCTCGGAAAGCAGGAAGGGACAGGCAACCGCCAGCACCACCCACGCCTGCAAGTGCAGTTTGAAAAGCGTGTTCATCCTCTGCAGATCATTTCCATAGCCGTCCACAATGTAGACACGCTCACAGGCGACCTTGATCCCCAGCGCCATCAGAACAAGCGCCAGGGCAAACACCCGCGCCGGAGAGTCCTTGAGATCTCGGATCAACAAATACGAAAACGCAAGCAACAGAGATATCATCAGAGGCACGAGAACGTATCCTTCAAAACCCCACCCCAGAACAAACAGCATCACCAACACCATGAAGGCGACTTTGCCGATCGTCGTCTCATGCGCCTTGATCGTGAGAAGCAGTTGGGCGACAAGATAAGCCAAAATGAGAAAGAGAAACGTCCCAAAGACGAAGACATACTCCGACAGGTCAGTTCGAAAGAGTGTCGTCTTCAGCATTCCCTCGGCGCCCTGAACCGGCGGGCTGTATTTCAGGAAGAAAGGCAGGTAGAGAATATATGCCAGACCAACAACAGCAACCGCAAACGCCACTCCCCTTCCAAGGCCGGCCAGGAGCCATTGCGTCCACGTCGTACCTGCTTCTGATCGGGCGTGGATGATCTCTTTCAGCACAAGAACAAAACCGGCCAACAGCGCAAAACTCGGAAAGTCCAATCCATTGATCAGGGCAAGCCCACCCAAAGAGAGTGAAAGAAAAAGAGAACCTGGCAAGTCCTTCTTCAACCGCTGCGTGAGAGTTCCCTTCTCTGGCGACTTCAGCAACTGCCAGATCAGCGCCAGCACCAAAATCACAAATGGCATCGAAGTCAGATGAGGGTGCAAATCCCCCCAGTAAAATGTGAACAGAGGATACTCGTTGATCGTCTCGCCCCCTGTGGCATCCACAATGACTCTTGTGGTCTTCCAGAGATTGATCGGATGAAAGGCAGAGAAAAACCAGACGAAGATTCGCGTTGGACTGGATATCTGTGAAGCAAATCCGGTGAGAAGATGCCGAGTCACTTGTCTGGCCGCTTCAAGATTGCCGATCCAACTGTGAAGGACACAGCCCAAAAGCCCCAGCCAATGGCTCTTCGTGAGAGAATAGACAAGCGTGTAAATACACACTGCCACAAGCGCAAACGTCAAGGCAATCGCCAAATTGTAGCCAACCGCTGCGCTGACACCGGCCAGTTTCGCCAGACCCGCAAAGATCATATACCCGCCATAGTAGTAGTTGATCGAGTGTCCTGAGAGCCAAGGATCCGCGGGCGGCATCCATCGGGTTCGGAATATGGAACTCAGCAATGCCAAATCCATGTATTTCTCGGTGCCATACGTGATGCTCTTGTGCATCTTGAAGAACACAGCGACAAGGAAAACGATCAGAAACAGCAGTTCCCCCCGCCAAATGATGGGAAGATCTTCCCGAAGACGCTCGAGTAACTGCTCGCGCTTTTTCAGGAGCAGAGGAGCAGTTGCTCCCAGAATGATCAGTGCTGCGATCACGATTCCCAAGCGTGTGAAAGGCAGCAGATGAATCGTTGAAGCGATCCACACAAGATAGGTTATCAGAAGAAGCATCGCTGGACGGGCAAAAAGCACCGCCCCCCCACGGATTCGAGAAAAAACAAGAAAGCACAGGGGTATCCCCAACAAACCCAGGAACGACACGGTAAGGTACATTTTCAACGCAGTCAGAAATTGAAGAGCCATTCTTTCCCTCTGATTCCTTTTTCTGCTTCAGGCTGCGACAGATCGAGGATAGAATACGGTTTTCCCGCTCAGGATGTCAACACCAGACAAACACATACCGGCAAACACTCTCTGTGCTGGCTCAGTTAAACGGGGGTGTTTGAGACACTTGTCATTCAGAATCCTTCGAAGACTCAGGACAGGCTCCACAAGTCTTCGAGCGGAGTGAAGAATCTCTCTTCACTGCAGAATCCAAAGAAAGATTCCTCAGTCAATCCTAGTGAAACAAAGTCCGAAAGGCACGTATCATTTATTGAGCAAGCGTCCGAAGGAGTGGGCATAGCCCACGTGCCTGCAGGCGTTGGCCTGCTCGGAATGACAGTTCCGTTCTTGTATAATTGAGCCGATACGGCTCAGTGTAAAGAAATGTCGCTATCGGTGGATACTGTATTGAGATAGACTCGGATCGAAAGTGTGATTGCACCAAGATGATGTACTTCAGGATACACGTCACTTATACAGGAAAAACGGGAAAGCCCGTCGGTGTCTTCGGAGCATGTCACCATCTCAAGAAGGCAGGGTGCCTCACAGACGAAGAGCAGAGACTTCACCAGGAGATCGTTGCATGGTACGAGGAGAATCTCCCGAATCCTCCCTTCTACAATGATGGGAATCCCCAAAAGGCGGTCACATGGTTCAAAGACACACCGCAGACTCGGGAACTTGCGCGACGCCTCTATGCCCTGACTGCTCTTCTTGACAAG
>JAKQFZ010000911.1 GCA_029558215.1 Candidatus Omnitrophota bacterium | reverse complement strand
CCTGCGACGGAAGGTAACTGACCTGCAGGGCAACAGCATCCTGGCCGGGAGCGTACGGTTGTGCGCCAAAGGTGATATCGGGTGCATCGCCGAGAAACTCGATATGGCCGTCCTTCACAAGGACGAAGAACCCAGTCTCTTCCGGACTGATCTCCAGATCGGTCGCCACATCAGGTCCGAGGTAGGAACCCAACATGATGTCATAGTTGCCTGACGACATCACAAAGCCGTCTCCATGCAGTTTGATGTAGTCCAGATACAGTTCCGGATTGGTGGCGCGAACCTGCACATAGCCCTTGCTGTACTCACTGCGATAGTAGACCTTGCTGTCGGTGATAATCGCATAGAACCAATAGCGACCACCCGGTCGGACGTCCGGGTTGTTCTCGGAAATATCCCAGTCGAGATAGTCTGTCTCATCATCTTCACTGATGCCGCGTCCGTTGGGCAGCAGTTTGCCGTCATAACCCTGGTTGTCGGTGTCAAAGTAGATGAAGACTCGGGCGTTATCATCCAGATCGAAGTCTTCCCAAGTCACCCGGAACGAGTGAGAGGCAAGAACTCCGGTCTGAGGTTCCAAAATACGGATGTAGGGAGGCTGGTTCAAGCGACCGACCAGCGTTCCGGAATCTGCGGAAGCCTGAGAGGTTAAAGGCAGATCCAGTCCCGGTGTTCGGTTGTAGCGAATATATCCTGGCCTCACAGAAACAGAGAACCGGTCGTTGTATCCAAGATATTTACTGGGTCTGACGGACACAAAGAAGTCCGGCGTCTCATCGTTGATGGCAGGCAGTTCCGGCAGAGGATCGGCAAACTTCAGCAGAACCGTGTTCTGACCTGCATCGCCAATAGCAGGCAAACCTTGAACCTGCAGCCTTCTATCGAGTCCAGGATTGAACACTCCGTCCCGGTTGGTATCTTCATAGACGGCGACACCGCCCTGGAAGACTGGCATCAGATCGGAAGGCGTGATGCCCGTAACCGTCGTTCCGGCCTGTCGGGTAAACTGCATCGCCCAGCTGTTCAGAATGCCAACGTAACCGCCATCTGCCACCATGTCATAGACCACTATAGACCATTGACCGGCAGCCTGACGGTAGCCGTTGACAGCAAGAGGAACATCGAACCAGCCGATTATGTCTGGGCGCGTATCCGTCACAAGACCCGTATAGATGTTGTAAGTTCGTCCTTCAGGAGAGCGCAGGATCGCCCGCACTTCGCCTCGACGCACATGCAGGATGTCCAGATAGACCTTCAGACTGCTGTACTGGAAGGCGGGTGAGACATCAATCGTATGGGACGCTCCCAAGGGGTTACCGTTGGGAATCCCAAATAACGGCGTCGCTGAAAAGACCAGTTGACTGCCCTGCTGAAACTGAGTCAGATCGTTGATTCGAACCTTCAGACTCTCCAGGAACATGCTCTCGTCGTTGTCAGCAGCGGCCATCGCAAGAACTCCAATGTGAGTCTCAGGAGTCTCGATCAAATGTTCCGGTTTTCTGACGATATCCCAGAGGAACGTCGGGATCGCTGCTGCAAGGGTGCCCGTCGTCACACCATCACCCGATTGTCCGAGCGTGAATCGCAGTCCGTTGACAGGAACGTTCACCCGGAAGCGGTCGCCGAATTCGATGGTTCGACTGGTTCGGATCGCCACAATGAAGTCAATTCCCGCATTGGGTTCCCGATCATTGTCAGGGATCGCCGGAGGACTGGCTGGCGTCAAAGTGACCCGAAGCGTATCGGTCGCCCAGCTCAGTGTATTGAGCGGCACCAGGACATCTTCGGCACTGATCTCTCCACGAACACCACGGTCAATATAGAGAAGAATGCCACTTGACGAACCACTGTTCAGATCGGTTAGATCCGTCTTCTCAAACCGTGAATCGGTCGCTGAGAATACACTCGGGGTCGCGGAGGAAACATCGAGGAACTCCAGTTCGATGCCGCTGAGAGCAGCATCCAAGCCCAGATCCCTGACATTGATACCAATCACAGGAACCGGCGTAGACAAGGCTTCCACCCACTGGAAGCCATTGGTGGGATCTTCTACAACCAGGTCAATGAGATCAGCAAATATCTCGTGTTTGATCTCGACATACCCTGGACTTCTTGCGTAGACGGGTTTGCTGTGTCCATCGCTGATGCGCGCCACGATGTAGTAGCGACCGGGATCCACGTTGTTCAGAATCCATTCGTAGGCTCCCGCCGCACCGTCGGTATCCTCGTACAGATCGGACTGGATGAGCCTCAGATCCCCATAGCCAATGGGATCTTCCGTGTAGTAGAGGGTAATTGTGGCGTTGTCGTCCGGGTCAGAGTCTTCCCACCGAACAAGGTACGATTCTGATGCAACCGCATTCTCGGTCGGAGGCGTCAGCAGCCTGATGGACGGTGGGATGTTCGAACGCACCTGAATCGGCGTTGTCTCGATTCGTTCATTGCATGTTCCAATAGAGTAGACGACTCCCTTCCCGCTCGAATAGTCGGGAATCGCCACATTGAACAGCACCCTGTCACCAACTCCCGCAGCCGTTTGAACTGCGATCAACAGATCATTGCGTCGATCCAGAGTATTCAGAGTCGGCAGACTGATGCCTCCAACAGGCGTCAGTGTGACGCTGTATGGCCCATTGCCCAACAGATAAGGCCTGGCGGTCAGTTGGACCTGCGTGTCACTCGCATCCAGAATTCCGTTACCGTTCACATCCTGCCACAGAGATACACCGCTGGGACCAGTCGTCGCCGGCGGCAGCAGATCATTCTTGGTGAACTGCCCGTTCTTGACGTGCAGCAAGAAGTACTCACTCAGATCGGCTTCCCTGCCAAGCCAGGCGGTGGATCGGAGCAGGATCTCCGCTGTGTTGCTTCGGTAGTCCGTGCCGATGGCTCCAAATCCATCAATGGTCGCCAGCGCTGAGAATCGGAATCGGTCTCCAGCAACTGCCGTCTGACCTGTCCAGTCTTCGCTGCGAATCCAGAGCGCACGGCGTCCACCCGCTGAGTAGTAGAAGTCTGTCAGGATATTGCCCGACGCGAGACCAATCGTTCGAGTCCCATCAAACAACACCCGGTACAGGATGAAAGACAAGGAGTCGGAGAAGACCACTTCATAGGTAATCCGACGTTCATTGAACAGCGGATCAAAACTGATCGTAGATGGATCAATAGAGACATCCTTCAGGTTGATGTTTCCGGCATAGAACCGATGCCACTCGGTCACCTTCGTCTTCTGGACTCGGAACTGAACTTCCGAAGTGACAAACTCGACAAGCCAATCTGCCGTATCGGCATGATCAAAGACCAGGAGTTCCTGTCGGTCAATGTTCAGACCGAGGGAACCGTCTGACACGTCAGTGATGCCACTGCCAAAGATATCCAGGTTGATGCTCTGAAGTACGGGAGAATAACTCCCGATGTCACCCACGCGAACACCGATGACTCCAGTGGCAGCGGAGTTCTCGGCAATCGAACCGTTCCAAGCCACCGTACTGGAAAGAAATGTCGGAACATTGGCCGTCCAGCTGTACTGGTTCTGCACACCAGGAATCAGCTCGGCTGTCCGGAAATCAACGCCGTTATCGGGGATGCTGAATCGGAACTCATCGCCGAGAGTGATATTCTCACCCGTTCGTATGACGACGAACCAGTCATCACCATAGTCGGGTCCCATCTCGGCCGTGGCATCCGGAATGCCGTCATCGTCAGGAACTTCTTCCGGATAGACCGGCTGAAGTCCGATGAGATAGCGGCTGGCACTACTGACCTGCCACGTCGCCTGGCGCAGCGCAATAGGACTGTCGTTTGAGTCGAGGAACCCAATTCGCGTTCCATCGTCACGATAAAGTCCGATTCCTCCACTGCTCCCAGGACTGAAGGGCAGGAAGTCGTCCGGAGTGACTGTGCCGGACAGATCGTGCAGTTCAACGGTAACACCATCGAGCGTAGAGTAGATCCCCTGATCGTATGCGTTAATCCCGAGCACTGCCGTCGGTGGACAGGTGGCGTCCACTCGGGCGTTCTGCTCGCTCAGATCGGACAAGTGAACTCGGACGGGATTGCTCACCGTAACATAGCCTTTGCTGTAGACCTGGTACGGCGTCGAGAATCCATCCGTGATCACGGCATAGATATAGTAGTTGCCGGGAGGAACCCGAGAGGTATCCCATCGGAAGGCATCTCCCGGACCCATCGGATTGGTATATCCGTCAGGATCTTCGTCGAGCACCGGAGGACTGGGTGGCACGTTGATCTTGACTCCATCAAAGCCTGATCGGTCGTTATCGTAATACAGACAGATTGCCGCATTGTCATCGGGATCATCGTCTATCCAACGAATGTCATAGTAACGATTCGCCCTTGCGTTGCCGACAGGAGGATCTATCATTGTGATCGTCGGACGAACATTCAGATTTCCCTGCAATGGGCCCGATTCCCAACTTGAGCTGGGCATCAGGGAACCGTAGCCGCCATCGTAGGTGATGCCACGCGGAGGAATCGTCACCGTGAAGGTATCACCCTTGCCCATCGTCTCGCTGGGTCTGATGACAACAAACAGATCCGGGACAAAGTCCTGGGGGTCTGGAACAGCAAATGGCGTGACCAGTTTCAGATTGACTGTGTTGGGTCCCGCATCGCCGATGCGGGGATCTCCCTGCAGTGCCAACTGCTGATCCAAGGGCGCACCATCAAAGAAACCGTTGGCGTTTGCATCAAACCACAGAGCAATCCCATTATCTGCCGCGGACATGATGTCCGAAACGGAAAATGAGCCAAATGTTCGTGTAGACCATTCAAATGTAAGACTCCAGTTGTTCAGAGTTCCACGCTGCCCATTGCGAACCACATCTTTGACAAGTACATACCAATCGCCCTGAGCATTCGACTGTTGTGGCAACATAGCTGGCGGTATGGGAAAGTTCGCCAAGTTGATGTTGGCGGGCAGCGGGTTCCTCGGGTCAAAGACCGTATCATAGATGAGAATGCCGCCATAGTTTGGCGGATAGCGGTAGTGATCGGTACAAGATGCAGTTCCAAGAGTCGCGAAGCACAAAGCCCCTTGTGATCCAGGGGGAAAGAGCCATATCTCAACATCCTCGGGACGAGAATGAGACATATTCAGAGTCAACAATGGCGGTCTAGAAAGAGTAAAGCTGACAGGTGCCTGGACTTGTACAACCGATGTAACTGGGATTATCACTGTTGAAGTAACCATCCCAATGCTCGGATCGTATCTCTCTTCAATCTCCGGATCGTATACCGGAACGGGGCCGAGACCCAGCAGTGCTTCTCTATTCAGAAACGACTGGCTCTGAACAGTCTCAATGAAACCTTCCCCCTCATCAAACCTAAGTTTCATCTCCTGCAGAGACTGGTCAAAGCCATTGTCTGCAATAGTCAAACCAAAGACAGCGACATTCTCTCCAGGGATTCTGAGTGCATGGGTCGGCTGCTCAGTCAGGCTCGCGACGAGGGTCGGAACCATGGATGCCAGAGTACCAGACACTGTAACATTGCCCATGGCCAGGCCGGAAAGGATGACACCATTCTGCCTGACACCCATTCGGAAACGATCTCCGAACTGTATCGAGTCGCTGGTGCGCACAACGATGAAGTAGTCGTTGCCTGCTTCGGTGCCCGTATCCAAAGCGGGAACAGGTTCACCATTGACGAGAACCACTTCGATATTGTTGCCATTCCAAGTCGCTGGACCCACGGCAAGAGGCGTGTCTGTTTGGTCAAACACTCCCTCAAGAGTTCCATCGTCACGGTAGACCATCACACCGTATTCGGTCTCACCTCGAACTTGCTCCAAGTCCGTTGTCTCAAAAGAACCAGGGAACACCGAAACGTCTTCGACAAACAGTTTGACAGACTGCAGTGACGCACGCGCTCCCCGATCGCTGATATTGAGACCCAGCACTGCTGTCGGTTGCGAATCAGCATCAATCCACTGCACGCCAAGCGCATTGGGTTGAATCAGATCGTTGACTGTCACTACATAGGAGTGGCGAATGCGCACAACGCCTTTGGAGTAACTGTGGGCAGTGTTGTGACCGTCGTTGATGACTGCATAAATGTAGTAGTCACCCTCCGGAATGCTCGAGGTATTCCATGTGTAGGTATCATTGATTCCGTCGAGATCTTCCTGAATGCCACTGGCAATCAGCGTCCCCATCAACCCGGAATTGGTTGTGTCATAATAGAGGCTGATGCTGGCATTGCCGTCGGGATCATCATCCGTCCATTGGATGAGATAGGAATTGTCCGCCAGCGCTCCTTGCGCGGGCGGAGTCAGGACGGTAATCGTCGGCGCAGTGTTCACCTGAATGCCGAGGCTCTTTGTGCAGAGGGTCTTCAGAGAATCCCCCGTACTGAACTTCAGTCCTTGAGGATTGATGCACGCTCCGATCGTATGCCCGTAGACACAGGTATCACTCAAGCGCACCACCACATAAAGATCAGTGAGGTTGTCCTGAATATCCGGAATATCAATCGGCGATGCCGGAATCAGATTCACGCTGTATGGGTTGCTGCCCGTCCAGGTGGGAATGGAAGCCAAGACCACCGGTATCGCCAGATCGCCGGTTCCAAAGACACCATTCCCATCATCCCGATAGAGTGCCAAACCACCGTCCAGAAGCGCCAACGCCTCAAGATCATACTGCGTCCAGGTTCCTGTAAAGGAGAGTTGAATCGAGTTTAGTTTCTCTGAAGCGCCCAGACCATCCGCCATACCGATACCGATGATCGGATAAGCCTGATGTCTTTCTCTCAAAACGCCGTCTTCAGGAGAGAGATCCGTCAGGAAGGTGGGAACATTCGCCAACAGCGGCGCTGTAAGCACCTGTGCGGTCATGTTGCGTCCATTGTTGAACGACAGACCGCCAGCGGGAATTCTGGCTCTGAAGCCGTCATTGAGCTCAATGTTTTCACTGGTGCGAACAACAACGTACAGATCGTCGCCCAGATTGTACTCCGTCTGTCCCGTGGCGCTATCCGTTACCGAGATGATCGAATCGCTGTCCGGAACCGCCAAAGGCGGATCCGGGATCAAGAGAAACTGCTTCGGCGATATCAGCGTAAACCGGAACGGAACAGGGGTATCGAGACTGTCGAACGCACCATCCAGAAGTCCTGTTGGACTATCCCGATAGAGCCCGATGCCTCCCACAGAATCCCCCGTGATAGGCAGGAAGTCAACGGCTGGATCGATTTTGTTGATCAGACTGACGTCTTCAAACTCCACGCGAATCGAATCCAGCGTCAATGGCAGCCCGTCATCACTCAGGTTCATGCCGATCACGGCGGTGGGCGGTGACTGTGAGTCAATACGCTGTCCGACCTGCACCAGGTTGTTGAGCGCGACGTTTGCGCCAACCGCCTCGACAATGTTCACCGGCACTGGACTGACAAACCACTGTGCAGGGTTGATCCCATCGTCCACGCGCGCCCAGATGTAATAATCACCAACACCAACGACACTGAAAGGCAACCGGAAGTCCCATGTGTAAGTCGCATCCACACCTTCAATCAATGGGATAGTGTTGATCTGTGTCGCGTTGACAGAAGTGTTATTGACTCGGCTGTAGAAGAGATTGATTTGCGCCGGGGACTCTTCATCCGAGGCCTGCCATGCGATGGTATAGGTACCTGTCGCGTCATTCATGCAGCCCACACAAGGCTTCATGAAAGTGAACTTCGGTTTGTGATCCACAAGAATTGAACCCGGGCTGAACTGGGAAACGACCGGATTCCACTCCTGATCCTTGATCACTCCGTAGATATGATAGATCTGACCGACCATGCTGGTTGTATCCCAGACATAGCGGAAGTCGCCGCTGAAGGAACTCAGATTCGTCGGCGGCATAATCTGAACGCCACCGGCTGGCCCCCCCGCCGTGGTCGAGGTCGCCCACAATTCCACGGTCGTAGTCCCCTTGACCATGTCATCCCACGGTTTGAACCGAATCTCATAACTTGTGTCCGCAAGATCTCGAATTTTGTAGGGCTTCGTGATCTCCAACGTCGGCGGCATGTCGTGGCGAACCGTCAAGGGAGCACGACTGACATTCCAGTTTGTCGTCACCGGATCACTGATCACCGCATAGATATAGTACTGACCGTCGGGAACATAGCCACCTGTCCCACTCGGACCATCTTTATAGGTGTCCCAATCGTATCGGTCGGACTCTTCATCCTCGCTCAGGGCGGAGCCCGGTCCGACAATCGCCTTTGCCAGGGCGCGAATCTGCGCGACGCTCGCAAGCGTAGAACTGGTCGAGTAGTACAATTCGATCCGGGCATCATCATCCGGATCAGCGTCCCACCAGAGGATTTGAAAGATATTGCGCCGAGTGATATCGAGCGGGGAATTCGGCTTGTTGATGACAATACGCGGCGCAACATTCTTGAACGTGAATTCCAACGTTGCGGAATCCGCCGAGAACGCTACCGTTCTCATGGAGATACCGGTAGGTGTGCCATCATAGGAATAGGTGGTCGGATCCTGAGAAGACTCATCGGGCAGCAGATCTCTGGGCGGTA
>JAKQFZ010000906.1 GCA_029558215.1 Candidatus Omnitrophota bacterium | reverse complement strand
AAGTGAAACGGCCAGTTCAGCACACGCCCCCGGGAAAAGAGATTCAGACAACACTTGCCTGCCAAAGTCCGCATTGATCAAAACTCCATCGGCATCCAAAAGCTGAATACCCATCGTGACGTATCCGCCCTTTGCTAAAGGCTGGGCAATCCAGCATGTGTCTCCTGTGTTGCGAACGGTAATGGCAATCTCAAATGGGGCGCTCGGTTCCACCGCCTTGATCGGAAACTCATCCAGGTGAATATCCGCCCTGAGAAGATTTGGCGCAACACTGCTGGCGGAAACCACCGCACCTGATGAAATGCAGTCCACGGTTCGGCGAAGCAGGGGAGAGTCCTGATCCAGAAGAGATATCTCGTCCAGCTGCACCGTGACATCTCTGAGTTCGCCCGTATGCTCCGCGGTCAACAAGGGGTCACATCCAAGATCAACTCGAACAACATCAGGCAGATCGTCTCCCAATGAACACTGAATTGTTCTCCATTCAATGCCGATCGGATACTCACCCACTCTTTCTCCTTCCACAAAAACGGCAAGAGTTGGGAACACCTTTGAAGCCGAGTTCACGGATGCGCTCAGAAAGGCGTGCGGACATCGAACGTGTAGTTGAAGAACTCGATTCCTCCCTGCTTCGGGTGAAGACTTGAGAAAGGCGGATGCACTCTTGCTCATCCACCGCACCGCCTCCGAGTAGTACCCCGACTCAGCTGGAAACCAACCTTCTCCAAGGAAGTCGTCTGAATGACCCATCATGATTCGAGAGGGTGCCTTATCCGATTTCTCCCTCAGCAGCTCGTAGTCCTGTCGCGGAGGAAAGAAATGTGGCACCTGGTTTGTCGGAACGCACATCTTGAGAAAAGAATAATGCTGCCTGTTCCAGCGGTTCTTGAGACGATACAAGATCAGCCCCGGAAACATCTTCAGAAATTGCCACAAAGCCTTCAGCAGAACTTCGGTGTTTCGACTCTCGCCCAATCGCAAGAGCCTCAATGCTTCTCTGGCATCTCGTTTGAATTGTCTTGGAAAGACGGAAAGAGTTTTTGCCAAAGGGAAATGGCAGAACATAAAACGCCACTTGTTCACGGTGCAAAGCGCCAGCTTCCGAGGCGATTCATGACCAAAGGACGCAGAAAACTTGTGATACACGATGGCATCAGGCACGTAGACGAGACGATATCCCAATCCCCGAATGCGAATTGAAAGATCGACATCGTCATAGTAGGCGAAGTACTTTGGATCGAAGCCCTTCACCTTCTCCAAAACTTCACGTCGTATCATAAAAGAGCATCCGCAGATGCTGACGATCTCCTGCTGTTTCCCCCAGCGATTCGGGTCAAAACGTCTCCCGAAACCAATGTCCCAAGTGTGTCCCCATTGGTTCATCTCATGACCCAGACTGTTCACAATGTCCCGCTGCCAGTAGCTGAGAATCCTCGAGCCACACGCTCCAATGCCTGGATCAGACTGCATGGCTTCCACTTGTCTGGTCACCCAGTCCCGATCCACTTCGACATCGTTGTTGAGAGCAATCACATAGTCGGCACCCTGTGCCAAAACGTGGTCAAACCCAAGATTGTTTCCCCGCGCGAAACCAAGATTCTCCTTGCAGAGGATTGACTCTACCTGAGGATACTTCTTCTGTGCGTACTCACCACTTCCGTCCGGTGAGGCGTTGTCTACCATGAGTATGTTTGTGTTGGGATAACTCTGCGCCAGCAAAGACTCCAGACAGACGTCAATGTGCTTGGCACCATTGTAGTTCAGAACGACTACATAGACGCTGGGCAGTTGACCTGGATGGATATCCGTGGTCACGTTGGCCTGCGGCGTAGCAGAGCCGTTGGCCTGTTCCAGACTTGAGATGAATTCGCGGTACCGACTGGCGGCCAGGTCAAGAGGATGCTCCTGAAGAACGTGCTGTCTCGTATTTCTGCCAATCGCGTCCGCAATCTGTGGCTGCTCGGCAAGAAGCGTCAGATAGCGAAAGATAAGTTCCTCTTCCCTGCCCTGATGGCCGACGGGTACCTTCAACGCCACAGAGTCCGGAAGCTCACTGAAGGAGCCACAGTCAGAGACCAGAACCGGCCGACCTGCAGCCATGATTCGAAGAAGGCCAGCCGAAGTTTCTCCGGCGGTCGGATACCGAAGATTCAGGCAGACATCCGAGGCTCTTATGTACCGCTCAAAATCATCCAGTGTGCTGAATCCAACAAATCGAACACAGTCACTGAGACCCATGGACTTAACGATTGCCTCGATAGGATAGTCCGGTTCCGCTTCCCCAACGAGCAAATACCTCGAATTGGGATGCTGTTTTCGGAATCGGGCAAAAGCTCGAAGCGCTGGCTCCAGCCTCTTGGATGGCGTGATGCGACCGAAACTGGCGACGATGAAATCTCCGCGATCAACTTTCACCAGAGACCGCGCCTGCGCCTTGTCGAGAACACTTTCTGCAGGGATTACAATTCCCATGGGGATGTGCCGCACCGGTTTGTTCGGAACGAGATTCTGAACAAGATTCTCGACATAGTGGCTATGGCAGATGACACCCGAACTTCTCTCAAGCAGTTTCCGGTTCAGCGGATGCTGCATGAAAAGACGAAACCGATCTTGCGCGGATGTCCCTGGTGCCACCATGCGCCGAGCCAGTTCGCGTCCTTGTTGCAGACCGTACTCATCGCACAACTCCGCCTCGTAAGCATCATACCGTCCTCGATCCAGCGTGATGCCGGCAATGAAGTGATGCAGGATAAAATCATGCAGAACCACGATTCCAGGAAAACGAAGGGCTGTCTCGTAGATTTCCTCATGATCCAAACCATTGCCCATCTGATAGAGAAGATGATCGTAAGGCCGTTCGCGATGCGATTTTCTAAAACTCTTGATCGGCCGAATGTCCAGAGACTCCAAACCTTTCAAGTCCACATCGCGCTGGGTGGCGAAAAGCGTCATGTCAAAGTGTGGCAGAAGATGGGGGATCAGTTCCTTACTGTAATCGGAAATGCCTGAATGCACAGGGGGAAGCGGACTGAAAAACGCAAGACGTGGCTTCTCTGTCATTTGCCGGCTGTCAATGATGAACTTTCCATGAAGGATGTGTGATATTGAACTTCTTGACTCGGGCGTTCATTCGGTCAACGGAGATCTGCAGCATCTCAGCGGCGCTTTTCTGCACCCAGTCTGTGCGCTCCAGCGCTTGGATGATTGCTTCTCGTTCGATCTCATCCAAGCCTGCACCGCCCGAGGGAAGACTCACGAGTCTTCCGGTGGTCGCCTCCGACTCACCCAGACCCGACAGAGCCAAATGCTCCAGTTCCACACGAGAGCCACTGACCCGAATGGCAAGACGCTCACAGATGATGCGCAGTTCCCTGGTGTTTCCAGGCCAGTCACATTGTTCCAGCGCCTTCAGAGCCTCAGGACTGAACTCACGTGCGGTACGCCCATATTTTTCCGCAAAGAAGCTCAGGTAATAGCCGGCCTGGGGAGCAATATCATCTCGACGCTCTCGAAGGGGCGGAATGTGAATGTGGTAGACGTTGATCCGATAGAACAAGTCTTTCCTGAAATCCCCTTGGTCGGCCATCTCCTTGAGATTTCGATTCGTCGCAAGCACGAACCGAACGTCAACCCGAATCCTTTTGGTACCGCCCAGGCGTTCAAACTCCCGCAGTTCGAGAGCACGAAGAAGTTTTCTCTGTGAGTCCGGTGACAAGTCCCCAATCTCATCGAGAAAGAGTGTTCCACGATGCGCCAGTTCAAACCGCCCCTTTCTCATCGTCTCGGCACCGGTAAATGCCCCCTTTTCGTGACCAAAAAGCTCAGACTGAAACATGTTGTCATTCGGTAAGGCACCGCAGTTGACTTCGATGAACGGATATTGCTTGCGCGGGCTGTTGTCGTGAATGGCACGAGAGATGAGTTCCTTGCCCACACCCGTCTCCCCCGTGACAAGAACTGTCGCTTCGGTACTGGCCACCTCTTCGACTTCATGCAATACCGCTTGCATGGGAGCACTGGCTGCAATGACATCCCCGAACTCACTCTGCTTCTGAAGCCGTTCGCGAAGCACCCGATTCTCTGTTACCATCCGACGACCTTCCATGGCTCGTCGAATTCTCAGAAGAATCTCGTCCCGCTCACAGTCCTTGGTCACGTAATCTTCCGCGCCAAGGCGCATCGCTTCGACAGCAGAGTTGATGGACTTCACCGAAGTCAGAACCAGAACTGGAACTTCCGGATCAACCCCCGTACCCTCACCAGACTTCATCGCCCGCAACAGATCCAGACCGTCCATGCCAGGCATCTTCAGATCCGTCAGAACCAGGTCGAAACTCCGATTTTCAAGCAATGTAAGCGCCTCATGACCATCCAAAGCCGCCGTAACCTGGTAGCCTTCCAGCTCCAGGTTCCGCTTCAAACGCTCAGCATAGCGCTGATCGTCCTCGACCAGAAGAACATTTCCGGACAACTCGGTCATGATAGAGTCAAAGATTCTCCTCGCTCTTTGATGTGCTTCTGAATCTCAGGTAAGCCGCATCAAGAACGCCGTTGACAAAACCACCCGACTTCTCATCCCCATATATCTTGGCAAGATCGATTGCTTCGTTGATGGCAACCCGCGGAGGGACTTCCGGACGGTGCAGAATCTCGTACAAAGCCATCCGCAGAATGTTTCTTTCCGCGACAGCCATTCGTTCCAACCGCCAGTTCTGGGAAACTTCTCGAAGCATGTCGTCAATTTCCTGCCGATGTTCGATCGTTCCTCGAACCACTTCCAGAACATAGTCCAGGTTCTGGGTGTCCAGTTCCTCCAGATGCAGAGAGGATAGGAAGTCAGGAGAATCATCCATGCTCGGATCATCACCCAATTTATTGATCTGCTGGAATGGCCAGTAACGGACTTGTTCCAGTGTTTCCAGAACATCGCATTGAGCAACGTCGTTTTGGTAAAGAAGCTGAAGAGCAACCCTGCGTGCAGATCGGCGAGTGGGCATGGATTATCCAATCTGCTCCATGAGACTTGACATCTCCAAGGCCGCGACGGCTGCATCCCAGCCCTTGTTGCCGCTCTTGGTTCCAGCCCGCTCAACCGCCTGTTCGATGGTATCGGTGGTCAGAACACCAAAGATCACTGGGACGCCATACTTCAATGAGGTCGAGGCAATTCCCTTAGCTGTCTCATTGCAGACGTAGTCAAAGTGAGGCGTTGCCCCTCGGATGATAGCGCCCAGACAGATGACCGCGTCGTACTTCCTGCTTTCTGCGAGTTTCTGCGTCACCAGTGGAATCTCAAACGACCCTGGGACGCGATGCACTACGATATCTTCGTCTTTCACCCCGTGGCGCACCAGTCCATCAAGACATCCTTCCAGAAGACGTCCCGAAATGAACTCATTGAAACGCGACAGAACGATGCCGAACTTCTTCCCTTCACCGACGAGATTTCCTTCAACTGTCTTTGCCATTGATGCCTCCTGCATTATTTAATCCCCTGCGATCAGAGATCATGACCCAGTTTCTCCTTCTTGGTTCGAAGGTACCTTTCGTTCATCTTGTTGTGCCCTATTCTGACCGGAACACGCTCCACAATCTCCAGACCGTATCCCTCAAGCCCAGCGCGCTTCTTGGGATTGTTGGTCAACAAGCGAATGCGCTTCAACCCCAAATCGCACAGGATCTGTGCGCCCGTACCATAGTCTCGTTCATCAGCCTTGAAACCCAAATGCAGATTCGCCTCCACGGTGTCCATGCCTTGGTCTTGCAGCACATAGGCACGCAACTTGTTCACCAGGCCGATGCCGCGCCCTTCCTGCCTCATGTACAAGAGCACCCCACAGCCTTCACGCTCAATCATCTGCAATGCCAGTCCCAGCTGATCGCCACAATCGCAGCGCATCGAGCCAAGAATGTCGCCTGTCAGGCACTGCGAGTGCACCCGAACCAGAGTCGGTTCCTCTGGCTTCGGTGTACCCTTGACAAGCGCGAGATGATGATCCGCTTCCAATTCGCTTGAATACAAGTGCAGTTGGAAATTCCCGAACTTGGTTGGAAGCGGCGTGACGAGTTCACAGTGAACCAATTTCTCCGTTCTGTGTCGGTAGGCAATCAAGTCCTGAATGGTCACGATTCCCACACCAAACCTCTTGGCCAGTTCAACCAGTTTGGGCATCCGAGCCATGCTGCCGTCCTCATCCATGATCTCGCAAAGCACGCCAGCAGGAGTCAGTCCGGCCAACCGCGTGAGATCAACGACAGCCTCTGTATGGCCGGCACGTCTCAAAACGCCACCATCCACCGCCCGCAATGGGAAAATATGACCAGGGCGCGACAAGTCCTCGGGCGCAGACTTCGGATCCATCAAGACCTGAATGGTCTTGGCTCTGTCATGAGCGGAAATGCCCGTTGTCGTCCCTTCCGAAGCATCTACGGATACCGTAAAAGCCGTCCGCATCTTGGCCGTGTTGTCTTGAACCATGGGTGGCAGATCCAACTCTTTGAGCCTCTCACCCTTCATCGCAACACAGATCAGGCCACGGCCATGTGTCGCCATGAAGTTGATCGCTTCCGGCGTCACTCGATCGGCCGCCATAATGAAATCCCCTTCATTCTCGCGGGATTCATCATCCGTAACGATCAGCATCTTCCCTTCAGAGATATGCTGTATCGCTTGTTCAATTGTCAATCGCTCCATGCACTCATCTCCTCACACCACTGTAGAAAAATCAGCCAGCCAGAAACCCGTGCTCCAAGAGAAAGCCCTCGGACAAGCCTTGCCGAGTCTGCTTTCCTTGCAGCAGAGACTCAATATACTTCGCCAAGACGTCACACTCCAAGTTCAATCGATCACCGGCTTTCCGAAAACGCAATGTCGTATTCTGAATCGTCGTGGGAATCACCGCTACCGCGAAAACCCCGGCAGGACTCTTCTCCGCCACGGTCAGACTGATTCCGTCCAGAGCCACAGAGCCTTTTTCGGCGATGTAGCGCTCGAAAGACGCCGGAATTCGACATCGAAGCGTCGCATAGTCGCGCTCCATCTGAAGGGACTGGACAACAGCGATTCCATCAACGTGTCCCTGAACAATATGTCCGCCCAGACGACCGTTGACCGCCAGGGAACGCTCCAGATTCACCTTCTGCCCAGGGGTCAGACTCCCCAGAGTCGTTCGAGAGAGCGTCTCTCCGGACACATCCAGAGAAACGCGATTGCCGGCGATCCTGCAAACCGTAAGGCAAACACCCTGAACGCTCAAACTGTCACCGAGTTTGAGATCAGCAATGATGCCCCCAACCAGCACTTCAAGAGCGGCTGTGCCGCCCGAAGCCTGCAGTCGAAGGCATTCGCCAACTTCCTCAACGATCCCAGTGAACAAACTTGTACTCCTTCATGCAAGTATCAACACGCAAGGCATGCAAAACCGATCCTACTCTTTCCTGCGGCAATAGCCCGTTATCGCGACGTCATTGCCAAAGGCTTCTACCGTGACGTCGTCGAGCACTGTTGCCTGACCTATGGTCTCGCAGCCTTCGCCTCTAATCGGCCAAAGCGCCGAATCTCCACCAACGATCTTCGGCGCGACAAAGACAGTATACTTGTCCACGGCACCCTTTTGCCAGAAATATGTGTGTGTGGTGGTTCCACCTTCCACAAGCAGCCCCGTCACCTTTTGCTGACCGAGTTGCCCAAGAAGAGCATCCAAATCCAGAATCCCTCGCTCCGATGGGCATACCCAAGTTTGAACGCCCAAGCGTCGCCACACTTCAGCCCTTTGAGCGGGGCGCGCCAATACAAGCAACGTACCCGCTTGAGTCGTTGTTTGTACCACTTGCGCTTCTTCCGGCGTCCTCTCGTCAGGATCCAGAATCACGCGAAGAGGCTGCCGCCATGGACGCTCCTGAGCCGGAAGCCGGCAATCTAACATCGGATCATCTTTGCTCACAGTACCCACACCAACAAGCACCGCGTCGTAGAGTGCCCTGTACCAGTGTACCCGCTCGCGGGACTCCTCGTTGCTGATCCATCGTGAATCACCCGTTCGGGTGGCCAGTTTGCCGTCCAACGTCATGGCATACTTGGCATGAACAAACGGTTTTCGCGTGACAACCCACTTCAGAAAAGCCTCGTTCATGCAGCGCGCTTCTGCTTCTCGACAGCCCACATCAACCCGAAGCCCCGCTTGACGAAGAACCTCGATCCCGCGGCAGCAGACTTTCGGATTCGGATCCTCATGGGCAACAACGACTCTCGACAGATTCGACTGCAGGATCCTGTCCACACACGGCGGCGTTTTCCCATGATGGCGACACGGCTCCAAAGTGACGTAAAGGGTTGCGCCTCGGGAAAGCTCTCCCGCCTGATCCAATGCCACGACCTCGGCGTGCGCCTCACCACAACAGGCATGATAGCCTTGGCCAACCACAGCCCCGTCGCGAACCACTATCGCACCAACCATGGGATTGGGAGAAGCCCACCCGACTCCTCGAAGAGCCAGTTCCAAGGACTCTCCCATGTAGCGGATATCCTCTTGCGAGAAAAAGACTTGCGACGGTTTGGACAAATCCACACTCCTGCTGTTCGCGAACGCTCTCCCTGCGCCTGAGAGTCTCAACTTGAAGTAAGTTATAGTTCTCCCCCTCTACGGTCAACAGGATTCGGAACATGGCGCAAACCTGCCGAACTGCTCGCCTTGAGCTGCGTTCGCCTTGAGATTACTATAAATAGAGAGTGCGTCATGCAAGAAGGAGATCACAATGCTCGTCGTTCATGTGTTCATTCATGTCAAGCAGGATCAGGTGAAACCGTTTATCGAGGCTACCTTGGAGAACGCCAGACAGAGCCTTCTGGAGCCTGGCGTTGCCCGCTTTGATGTCTGTCAGCAGCAGGATGACCCAACTCGTTTTGTACTGGTTGAGGCCTACAAGACCCCAGAGGCTCCCACCGCCCACAAGGAGACGGCACACTATCAGAAATGGCGGGACACCGTTGCGGAAATGATGGAGCAACCTCGAACCAGCATCAAGTACTCAAACCTGCACCCTGACGACAGTGCGTTCTGAAAGCGCATTGCTGTTTCTGTCACACACAGGGATCAAGGAGTCCCTGTCTCTATTTGGTCTGTGTCGCAAGAAGCCTGTACAAGATAATTGCAGAACCAGGTCGGTCAGGAATCTTTATCTCCAGACCAGTCTGCATGAGTTGCTGTCCGGAGATCTCGAATTCCTCCCGAGTGTCAAGGTTTCGACACAGATATGACTCATTCAATAAAAGACCTCTCAGCCGATATCGTGCTGACTCGTAAACGCTCTCCAGCCTTCTGAAAGCCTGCACATATCCGATCCCCTCTTCCGGTTGATCGAATTGCCATGCAACCCAGACCTCTTCGCTCAGACTGTATGAACTGAGCGGATAGAAGTCCCCGTTCAAACATATCGGGGCGATCTGTCGCCAGTCGCCAATCAGCTTTCTGAACAGACCGTAGTCCAGTTTTCGATCGCGCATGTCCCACACAGAAGTGAAGTGTGGGCATGACATCGCAGATCGAAGGCCATAGGCGTCGGTGAGACTTGCACCTGTTCCATGGTAGGGAAGCCAGAGTGAAAGTCCGTATGTGTGACCCTGGTTGCCCGCAGCATGATGCAGGAAGTCACTTCGAAGAAAAGGAAGAGAGCGCCGTATGGTCTCGAGATCGTTTCTATGACCGCCCGATGCACAGGAGTCAATGAGCATCTCAGGATGTCTTCGCCTGAGTTCATCCCAAAATGCAAGATATCCGACCACATAGTGATTCTCTGTGATCCCCTGTCGGTCTTCAGCATCCGCTGATCGCCAGAATTGAAGAGGGTCTATATTGTAATCTTGTCGGTACAGATCAATGCCCTCTTCAATAAGCGTCTTGTCAATGTGGTTGACAAGCCACTGCCATGCTTCTGTGTTTCCCAAGTTCAGAAGAGTCCCGCCAAGCAGCCATTCAGGATGGTTCTCAGAAAGCCACGTTTCGGGAGTCACGCGCTCAGGCTCAAACCACAGCAGTGTCTTGACCCCCTTGCTATGGGCATGGTCGCTGATGGCGCGCAGTCCATTTGGAAACCGGACTTTGTCAACTTCCCAAGTGCCGGTGTTCGGCCAACCCGTCTTGTTGACATACCAACCCGCATCCATCCACCAGTAATCTATCTTGAGATTCTCTTCCAGATAGCGATCAATGAACGTCTTCTGATTCTGTTCATTGGCATTGATCATCTCGTAGAACTGATGAGAGCTGCATGCGGGATGCAGTGGTCTGACAGGCTTTCCATCCGGCTTAGGCATGCCATAGGTACGCATCCAACGCCGCCACATATTCTGTGAACGTTGGTACTCACCACGCCAAAACTGCAGAACGATCAGGGGCGTACGGATCTCCTCACCAGGTCTCAGCCTGAGATGCGTCAATTCCTGCCCTGCTCGTATCTGCAAGCCGTTGGTAGCATCGCGCTCAAAA
>JAKQFZ010000902.1 GCA_029558215.1 Candidatus Omnitrophota bacterium | reverse complement strand
GGACACCGTTCGAATCCTAGGCAACCAGAAGACCGAATCCGTGTGGTACGTGCGCCAAGGTGTGGCGGCGAACCCCACCACGCCGCCCGACGTCCTTCGTCTCCTGGGCAACGAAGCGACAGAATCCGTGTGGAACGTGCGTCGATCTGTAGCGGAGAACCCCACCACCCCCCTCGATACCCTTCGCCTCCTGGGCAACCCAGCTACCGAATCCAAGGAGGACGTGCGCGTAGCGGTGGCGAGGAACCCGAACACCCCCCAAGACACGCTTCGCACCTTGGGCAACCGAGCGACCGAACCCGATTGGGAAGTGCGTGCATCGGTGGCTCAGAACCCGAATACGCCTCAAGACACCCTTCGATCCTTGGGCAACGAGGCCACCGAATCCGAGTGGTACGTGCGCGACGCGGCTCAGAAGGCGCTCGTGAAACGAGGTCTCCCATGAATTCCGATCTGGAGGCCCTCGTCCAAGAAGCACGCCATCCCAAGACCTCGTGGGAGCGCTTGTGGGCGTTGCAACGGTATCCTGATGCCGAAGTACGACGCGCCGTTCTCGACAACCCGAACGTCTGCCCCACCGACGAGGACGGAAAGCTGAACACGTCGTTGCTAGAGACGTTGGCGGAAGCGTTGCCTGAGGAGGTGGCGGGGCATCCCCTGTTCGTTCTCCACGCCCTCGTCGAGCCCGACGACGAGATGTGGTGTGTGGTGGTCCACGTGGTGCGAAGGACGAGGGACGCAGGGCTGATCGAGACGCTGTTCCGCACGTGGGGGCCTGACGATCGGAGGGTGCGCCGATCTGTGGCGAGGAACCCCCACACGCCTGAGAACACCCTTCGCCTCCTGGGCAATGAGGAAACCGAATCCGAGGCGTACGTGCGCCAAGCGGTGGCGGAGAACCCGAGCACGCCGCCCGACGTCCTGCGTACGTTGGGCAACAAGAAGACCGAATCCTCGTGGTGGGTGCGCGAAGCGGTGGCGAGCAACCCGAGGACGCCCGAGGACACCCTTCGTCTCCTGGGCAACGAGAAGACCGAATCCGATTGGAACGTGCGCGTAGCGGTGGCGAGGAACCCGAACACCCCCCTCGACACCCTTCGCCTCCTGGGCAACCCAGCGACCGAATCGGAGGGGTTGGTGCGCGAAGCCGCGAAGAAGGCGCTCGTGGAACGAGATCTCCCATGAATTCCGAGCTGGAGGTCCTGATCGTTGAGGCACGCAATCCAAGCACGCCATTTTGGTGATTGGTGGATTACCCAACTCGGTATGCTTTGCGACTTGTTTTCAACTTACGAGCACGTGATGTCAAAAAGACTTCAGTGGTTTTGGTCGCTTGCGATGGCGGAGGTTTCCACCCGAGTTCCCTGGCTTTTTTGTAGACATGGCCCAACAACGTCGACTTGGTAAAGACATCGTGCAAGCCTTTGTCGTTTGGATTCCCAAGAATGGCTTGCAGAGCCAAATTGGCTTCTTTGGTTGGAAGCTCCCCCACATGAATCATGGCAGAAAGTCGCTCCTTGATCGCGATATCGATATCGTCAGATTTTGCATTGGTCGTGATCACAAAGCGCATGTCCAGGAGATCTGAGTAGATCCCATCTGCCGTGTTCAGAAGACGAGAGATCAAGTTGATGTTGTCTCTCATCCTTCCTACCAACAATTCATCTCCATCCTCAATGATCAAAACGATCTTTCGATTTTGCTCGTTCTTGAACTCAATCAAGCTGGTCAGCAAGTCGTAGTTATCCAAGGAGTTGATCAATCCCACGTGCGCATATACAAATACGCATTGCTTGCAATGGAAAATCAAGTCGCGAACTAGATTGCTCTTCCCAGAGCGTGAAGGGCCTTTCAAGATGGAGATCCGACCGATCGGTTGATCACTGCACAATTCGGATTTTATGATTTCCATCTTCTTCCTGACTTCTTCGGTGTAATTGGTAGGAACCATCTCACGACCGACTTCATTGATGGAATCTAGAAAGATGCCATCCTTTCTCTTGTTCAACATGAAGACATCTCCGAGCGGACTCTGCTCCTCATCCATCCAGGGGTTGTCCGAGAAACTTGAACAGATGTCGTTGAAGAGTTTGATGACCTCAGGATCGTGAGATGCCCAAGATATATGCATCTCTGATCGATCCACCACCTTCTTTGGCAAGAAAATGAGCGTGGATTCAGATAGCAAGATGTCTGAATCAATCCAGCAGAACCTCTCCAATCCATAGGGAAGTTTGCCAGACTTGTCCAAGAAAGGGTCGAGACTCTTGCGAGCTTCCTCATCAAGGAGATAGCCGTTAGTTTCAGACCCGTCGACTTCATTCACGGCACCTTCAAGCAATTTTTGGAACAACATGTGGAAAAAGTGTGCACGCAGCTTCACTGGCGAAATCATTTCGCCAGAAAGAAAGCTTTTGAACCAATCTGTGTTTCGAAGGGAATTTTCCATGGCTATCTCTGACTGAGCAATTGAACGGCGTTGGTGAGCATCAAGATGCGATCTATTCTCAAACAAGAAAAGTGGTCATAAAGCATCCGATATTGCGTCAAAAGAAGGCAAACGACGACTGCATTTTGATGAATGTCGACCAAGCAAAGAAACGTATGTCCCCGCTTATTCGTGCAAAGCTTGGATCTACGCTCCAAAAAATCACCACAAGAGAGACGCCCGAGCAAGTTTCGTGGAAAAACTTGCTTGGCCACGACAATTCTCTTATGGTGATTGCTGTTCATTTGGCGACTTCGCCTTTCAAGGCGGGGTGACACTCGTAACCATCCAAGGAGATGTCATCGGCTTGGAGCGGTGAGAAGGTGCGCAGGGGTCCCCGATTGGGCAAGTAGAACAAGTTCGTCGGTTTCAGGTTAGATATCGTAGGTGCGGTGTTGGCGCTCAAGTGTGGGGGTAGAATCAACTTGGGTGCAGGATAGGGGTTACGGAGAAGTTGCTCAGTGACTTGCTCCAGGTGGTTTTCATAAATGTGGAGGTCTCCAAAAGAATGGATGAACTCTCCCACTTGAAGGCCCGTGACTTGAGCCAACAAATAAGTCAACAAAGCGTAGCTGGCGATGTTGAAGGGGACTCCAAGAAAAGCGTCGGCGCTACGCTGGTAGAGCTGGCAAGAGAGCTGCCCGTCCGTGACGGAGAACTGGAACAGCGCATGGCAAGGAGGCAGCTTCATGTTTGGCAGATCCGCTGGGTTCCAAGCGGTCACAATCAGTCGGCGACCAACGGAAGCGGTTGGATCTTTCTTTACCGCCTCGATGCCATTGATCAGATTCAACATCTGATCAAGACTCTGGCCGTCTGGAGTCGCCCACGAGCGCCACTGCTTGCCGTAGATGGGGCCTAGATCTCCGGCAGGATCTGCCCATTCATCCCAGATATGCACATTTTGATCTTGAAGGGTTTTGACGTTCGTATCGCCCGACAAGAACCAGAGCAACTCACGCACCATGGTCTTGAACGCGAGCTTTTTCGTGGTGACAGCCGGGAACCCAAGCTGCAAATCAAAGCGAGCCTGGTAACCAAACAGGCTGATCGCGTGGATGTTTTTGCCCGTGGATTGGAGGATTGCCCGAGTGGGCTTCCTTTTCCCATGAGAGATGATATTTCGCAACATCTCCAAGTAAACTTCTTCGAGAGGATTCGTCACCATTTTCGTTCTTTCTTGGGTGATAGGAAAGCGAATTACTTTCCTCTTTTTTTCTTCTTGCTTCGCTTTTTTTGGTTTGGTTTCTCTTGCTCAGACTCTTCTTCCGAAGAGACCAAGGAGATCGAATACACTTCTTGCGATGAGCACACAGTTGTGCTCAGACCAATCATTCCGATAAGTGTTTCCCCAGTCGTGTTTGGTGGATCGCAAACACAAGGATTTTTTCCGCACTTGTTGCACTTGAGGTCATTCATTTTTTATTGGAAGATCGCTTCGAGGGTGGCTTGGATGAAGGTTGCGGCGACTTGCGGGACGATGGCGTTGCCGTAGGCGCGCAATCGTCCCAGGCGGCCGGGAGTCCCATGAGCCAGCGGGAAAAGGCCGGGTTGAGTTGGCCTGATCTTTTCATCGGAACAGAGGATCCAGTCGGTTTCGGACCAAGGGTCAACTCGATGATCTTGCGGAGATTGTCCGAATTCCCCGCTTGATTGTTGCCGTGCTGGGCCGGGGTGAGGCTCGTTGGGGAGGGCCAGCTCGCCAGAAGAACAAAGTCGTCCAGATTCGATCCGTGTCGGGTCTCTCCTTGGGCTCGTTTCGCTTGGCCCCCCCCATGAGATCCGTCTCTCGATTGTGGCGTTGGCCACGTTGACAGCATGGCGAAATCCCCCAGATTCGCTCTCTTCCCTTCGAGAGCGAGTTTGGCTTGTCCTCCCCTTCTGGCGTCGCTTGCCAGCGGGGTTGGCCAGAGCCTGATGGGGATCGCCAGATTGGCTTGATCCGTCAAGCTCAGGCAAAGGTTCCCGCGATCGTCTTGCCTCATCCCGCTTGACGCCTGATCCGACGCCAACGGGGTCGTCCACCCCTTGACCAACATCTCGATACGCACCTTTCCACCAGGAAGGATCCCATTGACTTCCTGGTCGGTAAGCGCAGAAATACAGACGTTGGCGCCGATGGGGCGCCCCGACCCCCGCAGCGCACAAATCTGCCGCTGCGCAGGTGTAACCCGCACTTTCCAAGTCAGAGAAAACAAGATCGAGCCACTGGAGGCCATCCTTGCTCGCAACTTGTTCTCCAAAGAGGAGGATAGGTTGATGCTCGGCAATGAGACGAAACCACTCTGGCCAGAGGTGTCTTTCGTCGCTGAAGCCTTGTCGACTCCCAGATTGTGAGAAGGGTTGGCATGGACAACTTCCTGTCCAAATGGGAGCGTCGTCTGCAATTCCAGAAATTCGGAGGGCAAGGCTCCATGCCCCCAACCCCGCAAAGAAGTGCGCTTGGCCATCTGGAATCTCTTTCAATTCGCGTATGGATCGAGTTTCGACCATTCCATGGTTGATGTGGCCCTGGTCAGAAAGAGTCTTCAGCCACTCTGCGCAATATCTGTCGATTTCGTTGTACCACGCCATTTCCCAACCCTGGACCTATTCGTTCCCTGGAAGACTCTTCCACTGCTCGATCAGGGCTGGATTTGTCTGGTCTGTTGGACGATAAAACTCACCCGACTTGATCGCTGGAACTTTTGTCAATTGAAAGGAGTCTGGCACTGGTTGAATCCTCAGATCGAATTCATTTACATCCTCACCACGTTCCTTGCGAATGCACGAGATGCATTGCAAGTGGAAGCTTCCCTTGGATGGGATCGAATCCCTCCAGAGCTTCACCCGAGAAGCTCCGCAACTTTCACATTTATCATCCATGCCATCGCCTCGTCAAAGGTGACGATAATTACATTGCCGAGCCAGTCAAGTCATACTTCGATTATTTGCTCGGGAAGTTTTGGCTAGGAACGTCGCCGATCTTTCCTCACAAGGTTTTTTGGCAACCTCTGGCGTGCCTCCAAGGCTTCCAGGGCGACTTTTCTCACGTTTTCGTTTGGCTCGAAGGCGCTGCTTAGCTTTTTCAGAAGCACTTTCCCATAGGATTCGGTCTCGCGATGGCCCAGGGAGCGCAGAACATCGAGGGGCGTACTCGCATTTTCTGCCACCGATTGGTGCACTAGCCACCGCTTGCCGTACAGCCCAATCGCTTCCCAGTGGAGTCGACAGCTCTCCACTCCACGAAGGCCGTGCCCTGGACCTTCACATTTCTCGCCGCGTTCGCGTCCAAGTCCAGCTCGAGACACGACGGAGCAATAGGAATGTCCGAGGCAAGGTGGACCCACGACTGCTACGAGCGAAGCGGGGGCTTGAGGCTAGGCCACTGGCTACAAATTATTTCCACATTGGAAAAAGTTTGTGTCCGATCTGGGTGGGACCTCCTTAGAATTACAAAAACACCTCTGAACAAATACAAAAATACCCTTTCTTCTGCGTAACGGCTCAAGGTCGCGTGCGCGCGTATGTGCGAGAGAGAGTTCTCCAAAGAGACAGAGGAAAGGAAAGGTGGGATATGTTCGAAGGGAAGACTTCAGATCGGACGACGAAAGATCAACCATTAGGGTCAAAATGTACCTTCATGGGGAGCTAGGAACTAGACATCGCGTCAAAAGAGCCAACTGGCCTAGGATCGCCAGAATCGGCCATTGCGCGGCCATTGGCCGAAAGTGCTCACCCAGGTACCTGGGTGGCCACTTGGATGCGTTCTAAGGGCCGTTGCGCTCGTTTGCGACAATTGTTGGAATTGTCGGAGGAATCCGTGAATTCGACCCGTGACACCAAAAAATCTTGACGGGCGGCCCCTCGATCCACCACGATTCCCCCCTACCCACGCAAACACAACCCCATCCTCACCAGCGATGAAGACCCCAAAAAAGCTCAACGACCGTAAAACCTCGCCAGGCCCGGTCGTTGAAACCACCACCTCGAAAGGCGATATACGGTGAAGATAGCCAGCGATTCGAATCAGGTCAATCGGAAAGTTGGGTATACCCCCATCTTCCATGACTTTCGAAAAGTCTTGGTCAAGCTTCGCCCCTCCGAGCATCGCATTGCCGAGACGCTCTGGGGAGTCGCGCATGGTCGTTGGGACGAGACTTTTTCGAGGCAATACCTCTGTGTCTGCACGGAGACGAAGCCGAAGTATCTCCAAGAGATACTGAAATCACTTTCTGTGCTGGGCTTGATTCGTATGGAGCGCCTGGGGCGCGACAAATATCGATTTGAGCCTGCCTCTCCTTCCAAGTACCCAGCGATTTTGGAGACCCTCGCGCAACGTCCCAAGTTGGGACGTCCGAAGGGGAGTACCAAGAAAAATCGTGTTGCTGAGGTGCCCGTCAAGGTCCGGGCTACAGACGTTGGGACCCCTTCTCAGTTGGCGCTTTTTGGGGACGCTGACTTGGAGTATCGACAGAGTTTTGTTCGATGCGATGCTCAATTGGAATTGCCTGGCCTGTCAGCAGTCCTCTCTCAACCGCCAGTTGACCACGTGAACCGAACGTCACTCATCGAATCTGAGGAGGATGCCCCCCCAGATGCCGTCTCTCTGGTGGAGCAAGAGATGAACGAGTGGTCGGCTCAGGCAGCCGACGATGAATTGTCACCCTCTTCTTCGACCGACGTTTCGTTGGATTCGAAAGAAAAAGTGGTCGAAATCCCTGCACTTGTAAAAGCAGATGAGGAACAGACCCCCTCTGTTCCCTCAGAACAGACCCCCTCTGCTCCTGTCTCTGAAATTCGTCCCATTCGGGAGAATGCAGTTCCAGGAGACTTGGTTCAATTTGATCCAGCGCTACTAGCGTTGGCCAAGGAAGCGATCGCGTTGCTCAAGGTGGAGCGGCCCCGCGATCCTGTCCCGAACTTGAGAACGTTGTGTCCGCTTTTGGCTCCCATGGTGCAGATCAGCAGTGCCGAGATCGTACTGAGCTATTTGAAAGATCAGATGGCCTCCATGTGCGGTCGCCCCTCAGTTGGGTCGCCATTGCACGTACTCTGCAGCCCCAAGTGGTATGTTCGTGGCCTGGAACGTGTGTCCAAGTCCATGGCGCCACGCAAGCCGAGTTCCATCAAGGTCACGAGGGAGATCCAGAGCCTCATCGCGGTCACCAAAGATTTTCAGATCGAAGTGATTTCTCATGAAGATTTGGTCAAGAACTTGGCTTCTCTTCTGGATCTGGGCACCTTGGAGGTTGCCGCTCAGTACTTGAGGGGAGCCCTGATCGAACTGATGCCAAAATCTCGTGCAGGAGAGGTCCATTATCCTCTTCAGGTCGCATGTCACGCTGTGCGCGCTCGCGAGGGCATGTGGCAAATTGAGAAATCCTTGGCAAATCGAGAGATTGCTCGGACATTCAATTCCCTGGTTGACTCTCAGGTTTTGAGGGTAGCCTCGTCAGAGAAGGCCGTGGACTCTCTTGGATCTCTGATGTCGCCCTGGCTGAAGGGAACGAACGTGAAACCTAATCCTGCTCCTGCTCCTCTGAAATTGGTTCCAGCAGCGCCAGATCCAGCAGCGCCAGCGGCCCCCGTGTCGGTTGTCGCCCCTGTGGTTCCACTCGCGACCACGCCATCCGTGTCGGCAATCCAGAGTTCGTCTGTCTCTTCTGGTCGAGTTGGTTACCGCATGCCTTGGGATACCCAAGAACAAGCTCGGACCAATGGCCAAGGGGCGCGGGCAGCGCTGGCGGCTCTTCAGGGGCCGGCTGCACAACCCACCCTCCCGAAAGACACCTTTTCGGTAGAAAATTTCGAGGACGGTAAGAGAGTGAATTACAAGGGGTGCGAGTACGTCTACGTTGCTGCCAAAGAGATCTGGAAACGCACGAAGGTCGTCAGATGAAGGTCAGAGTCCCCGCCAGCTTGCTCAAAGACGGAAAGGTTGAAGAACGATGGATGCGAAAGAACCTAAGTTTGCTATTTTTTCTGTTGCGTGCGCGCTGACTCTCAATCGGGAGGATGCGACAAATCTTTTCAGAAGGAAGCTGTCGGGGCCCGTTGCCAAGGTTTACACCGCAGTGAATCAGTTCGCCTTCGAAGATCTTGTGATCAAATCAGAAGGGGGAAAACCACAGTTGGAAGTGGTTCAGAAAGAACAGCTCATGTTTCTCTTCGTGTTCTACTGCAAGGAAGAGCACTCGCAAGGTATCGTTGATCGGTTGGGCAAAGCGCTGGATCTGGAGATCCGCAAGAAGCGAGCAAAAGTCCTCGTCGCCCCTGCAAGCGTCGAAAAATCAGATCAGAATTGAACGCGAGACCTCATCTCGTCTTCGATTCGTTCTTTTTCAAGAACTCAGTTGCAAGATTTCGAATCTTTTCGTTCGGTTCTTTGAAAGGATCTGACATCTGAACCAAGAGATCGATCGGTGCGTTTGGATTTGACAACACTTGCATCCTTACCTCATCGGATGGTTCGGTGAAAGCGAATCCAAGATCTCTCAGAATCTCAACAGGAGATGCAGTATTTCTAGCAAGGTTGACACGTACATCCAAAAACAGATTGCTCTTCTGATCGCAAAAATATTTCATGATGCTCAACGGTAGACTTGGGTTGAGCGCCATGGTCATGCGAACAATGTCTTCTCCTTGACCAGAGTATCGATACAGTCGATCAAAAAGAATTGGGGTGCATGCATTATTTTGAGCCAATTTGCAAAGACTTGTCCATTTGTTCTGTTCCAAATCCAAGACGGATTCTAGAATCACCTCAGGCGCATGGGGGTTGCTCAAAATTTCCGCACGAATGGGATGAATTGGGTCAAAAATCTTCAGCAAAGATCGAATCAATTCTGGGTCTTTGGTACAAGATGCGACTGCTTGAACAACCCATCTCATGGATGCGGAAGGATCAATCAAGACATGCAAGAAAAATGCTGGAGATTCATTGGCAACTTCTTCAGGAAACTCTCTGGCCAAGCGCTCCAGTTGAGGCAGCCCAAACTTGTTCTTTCCTGTCCCAATTTTCGGGTGACTCAAGATGGCACGGCGTACGGATTTGTTATTGTTGGTACACAGAAGCTTGATGGAATTCTGTGACAAGTCTGGATGGATTGCCGCAGCCAAGAGCACGTCCAAGCTCTCTTTCCCTGTCAATTTTGGTGCCATCGACTTTGATTTCATCATCTATGGTTATTCGTAACCACGAAACGTATTCTTGTCGATAATTCTGCACTTACGCGCTTCGCGAGCGCTTCGTTGGCTGCTTTGCGCACAACCCCTCGGGTTCGGTTTCTTGGTTGCCCAGGATTCGAAGGAGGTCGAGAGGCGTGTGGGGGTTGCTCGCCACCGCTAGGCGCACGGACCCCGAGGATTCGGTGGCCTCATTGCCCAGGATTCGAAGGACGTCGGGGGGCGTGCTCGGGTTCTCTGCCACCGCTTGGCGCACCCACCATGCGGATTCGGTGGCCTCGTTGCCCAGGAGGCGAAGGGTGTCCTCGGGCGTGTTCGGGTTCTCCGCCACCGCTTCGCGCACGGTCCACCAAGATTCGGTCGCTCGGTTGCCCAAGAGGCGAAGGAGGTCGAGAGGCGTGGTGGGGTTCCTCGCCACCGCTTTGCGCACCCTCCACTCGGATTCGGTCTGCTGGTTGCCCAGGGTGCGCAG
>JAKQFZ010000281.1 GCA_029558215.1 Candidatus Omnitrophota bacterium | reverse complement strand
AGCGGATGCCAAGACCTCTCCGCTGAATGAACGAAATCCCTCAGAGGCTTTGAGTTTGCCACGTCCCTTCAGGGAGGCGCCAGCAGGGATATCCAGGTAAAATGAGATGACGCTGTCAGGGTACTGAACGATCTTGTCCTGTTCCACGGTTGCAGCCTTTTGTGGGAGAGAAGCGATGGGCAACTGCCTATTGACAAACTGCAAGGCTTCCACACAGACACCCAGACGCCGACGATCGTTATCTGGAAGGCAGGGATTCTTCACGGAAGGAACAAACCATGAATCTGGGATGATTCTGAGCGTGTTCAGGCCATGGAAGATCGCCTCGGACGGCACTTCAAAAGAGGCACTCTTGACTTGATCAGAAATGCGAAATGAGTATTCCGTCTTGTTGTTCCAAGATGCGGTCACCTCTTGCCATGGCCTGTCAACAAAGGCTTTGGGTGCAGGGGCGATGTTCAGTCTCACTCTTAACGAAGCGGTTGATGCAAGGGGCACATCAACCGAGGCAGACGGGCCAATAGTCCATCTTTTCTTGGGATTCTGATCAGCGGGGCTCCATCCATGCGAAAGATAGCGATCATAGTCCGTGTTACTGAAGTCAATCTCGCGAAGGGGAGTAGACACATCTGCGGAAGGAAACTCATCCACCAGCTGAATCTGAACCGCCTCTTTGGTGACTCGGAGTTCAGTGGGAGACTTCTTGGGGGAAGCCTGCTGCTCCAGCCCGTCTTTTGGTGAACAGGCAAGCAAGGCTGCGAGGGACATCACCGTCAAGAACCTTGTTACGATTGAACTCGAAAGCATAAGATAACTCCTCCTTGGTCTGGATATTTCTGTCAACGATGAAGCATCTTCCGATGGCTGAAGTGTGCTTCATTCCCAAAGTCATTGATTATACGAGGCAAGATGTCAGGCACAGATGCAAACAAAGCCTGAAGTTGGACATGCTGTCTCAGGGCTGATGATACCAATAAGATCAAAAGAAACAATAGGATAGAACAGGGAAAGGCTGGCTCACATAGATACTGGTCAAAGGACATATCAGCTCCAAAGAAGCCAGACTCCGGAAATGGAGGCTTGCTTCGCGAGGAAGCACCACAAGGGAGGGGCAAATCCCACGTGCCTGCAGGTGCCAACCTGCTCTGTAGATTTT
>JAKQFZ010000884.1 GCA_029558215.1 Candidatus Omnitrophota bacterium | reverse complement strand
CGAAATCTCCACCATGTGTCGGTGGTGCTTGTGTACTTTCTCCTGGAGAAGGAACGCTCACGGAGAGACACCTGGATGTATTTTCCCGAACCCAACCTTGTTTTCGGCAGAGTGTGTGAAGTCAGGAATTACTCTCCTTTTGCAGTTCCCAAAGGTAAGACCGTCCTGTGCGCCGAGGTTGCTTCTCCGCCCGAACGTGTTTCCCGTCACGATCTCGTCGCTCGTGTCGAAGATGATATGGTTCGTGTAGGGCTTTTCCAGTCCCATGAGGTTGAAAACATACTGTGCGTTGATCTGCCTTACGCTTACCCGCTCTATGAACTGGGGTATCAAGCCCACCTGAGACGAGTTCTAGAGTTTCTGTCGCCCATGGGACAACTGGTCACCACAGGCAGACAGGGGCTTTTCGCTTACAACAACCTGGATCACTCTCTTGACATTGGGCGGCGTGCCGCAGAAGCACTTCTGAGAGGGCCGGACGCCGTTCGAGCGTTCTACGATCAACGGGACAAACTCTGCGAATATCAGATTGTGGATTGACCAGAGAGAGTTGTTCTTGTTGCCACAAGGCAAAGGCAATGGCTCGTCTCTGCAACGCAGTGTCGCCGGGATTGGCAAAACACCCTTGAATCTGCTAGAAGAAGTGGTACCTAACGCTTTTCGGAAAGGGATTTGGGATGAAAGATCTTCTCATCGAAGCGTTGAAAAAGAGCACTGCTGATTACGCGGAAATTCGGATCGAGTTGCAGCAACGCACATGGCTCGGCTACCGAGGCCGGGAGATGGAATCTGCCGGATCCGGTTCCCATTGTGGGGGGATTGTTCGAGCCTGCTTCAAAGGGGGATGGGGACTTGTTCGATTCGATTCTCTGGAAGGTCTCGGAGATCAGGTTCGCGAGGCATGCCATTGTGCACGACTGGTTGGTCATGAAAAGACGCAATTGGCGGAAACGATCCAGGTGGATCAGGAGAAGCCTGCAAAGATGAAGCGGGATTTTCGCGGGATCTCCCTGGATGACAAGCTGAAACTGATCACGCGATACAATGATATCGTTCTTAAGTCGGCACCCAATGTGAGGAGTTCCTACGTATCTTACTCGGACTCTTTTCGAACCGTTCACTTCGCATCCAGCCGAGGTGTCTACTTCATGGAGGAAAGGCCGTTGGTCGCGTGTTATGTCTCTGCAACGGCAGCGGACGGCAGCCTGGTGCAGCGTGCCACAGAGAGCCGAGCTTCCGCCGTCACATTTGACGTCGTCCTGGATCTGGAGTCTGTCGCTGAAGAAGTGGCTCAGCGGGCAGATGCTCTGTTGCGTGCCCCCAAGGTTGAGGGAGGACAGCAGACTGTGATCCTGAATCCCTTGATGGCAGGTGTTTTTGTCCATGAAGCGTTTGGTCACATCAGCGAAGCGGATTTTCTCTATGAGAATCCCCGCATGAGCGAGTTGATGCGGCTGTGTCGTCGCATGGGCTCTGACTCTCTGAATGTCATTGACGACGGCTCGATAGACAGAACCATCGGCAGTCTTTCGTTCGACGACGAGGGAACTCCCACAAACAAGACCTACCTGATCAAAGAAGGCGTCCTCTCCGGACACCTTCACTCCCTGGAGACCGCGGCGAAGATGGGTGAGCAACCGACCGGTAACGCCCGAGCCATCGGCAGGGGTGTCCCACCCATCGTTCGAATGACCAACACCTACATTGACAAGGGAGACACCCCCGTTGCGGAGTTGTTTGCAGATGTTGATAAGGGTGTCTATGCCTGTAACTCCATGGGTGGACAGACCGAGTTTGAGATGTTCACGTTCTCCGCAGGTCACGGATATCGCATTGAGAATGGTCAGAAAGGCGAACTGATTCGGGACGTTGTGTTGACAGGAAACGTCTTCGAGACACTTCAATCCATTGACGCCATTGGCGACGACTTGGTTCTTCATGAAGGCGGCGGTGGGTGTGGCAAGGGAGGGCAGAGCCCTCTTCCTGTAGGTCTGGGATCCCCTCACATACGAATTCGAAATGTTTTGATTGGTGGCGACTAAGCAAAGGCGGGAAGGAGAAAAGCGACCATGCGCCAACCGTTGAATGATACGACCAGAGATGTGCTCCAACAGGCCGTTGAGCAGGCAAGAAAACTGGGTGCCTCTGCGGCGAAGATTGGCCTGAGCCAGGGTGAAGCCACCAGTTGCGGATTTGAGGCAGGACGACTGAAGCAGGCAGATCGGTCTGAGAGTCTGGAATATGTTGTCAAGGTGATCGTCAATGGACTCTGTGGTGAAACCAGGGGCAATCGCCTGGAAGATATTTCCAGCATGGTCGAGGCGGCTGTCTGGCTGGCCAAGGTGGGCAGTGTGGCTCATTTCGATCACTTCCCAGAGCCCCAGGACTACGCTCAGGTTAAGACCTATTCAGAGAGGACATTGACTTTGTCCTGGGACAAGATGATCGAAGCCTGTGGGCAGATCGTGGACTGTCTCAAGGCCTACGATCCAAATATGTGGATCGAGAGTTCTGTTTCATGCCATGAATCCGAGTCGCTCCTGGTTACTTCCGGAGGTGTCTGTCATCATTCCACATCAACCGGATGGGGCTTGGGGGCGAGTGTTCAACGCATCCAGGGCACCGACATGTTGTTGACAGGTTACGGAAGAGGATGGTGCGATTTGAACGAGTTCTTCGACCCTGATGTTGTCTCACAGAAGGTGTTGGAGAATCTCCGCTGGGCGGAAAAGACATGCGCCCCACCGCGCGGGAGAGTTCCAGTTTTCGTGCCTTCTGAACGGATGGGAATGTGGCTTTGGCCTGTTCTGATGGGCGTCAATGGCCGCAGTGTTGCCAAGGGGGAATCCCCGTTGGCCTCCAGACTTGGGCAGCAGATTCTCGCCTGCAATCTCACACTGCGAGATGATCCGCACCGCGACTACGCACATGGCGCATGCGAGATTGATCCTGACGGCATTCCCACGCGCAAACATACGATCGTTGAGAAGGGCGTCCTCAAGATGTTTCTGTACGATCTGGATACCGCGGGACTGGCGGGCACTTCACCGACAGGAAGTCCCGGTTGCGGCACTTGTCGTCCCTGTCTCGATCCGGGGAAGGACTCACAGATCAAATTGCTTTCTCAGGTCGAAGATGGGCTGTACGTATGTGACCTGATTGGCTTTGGCCAGAGTAACATCATCAATGGGGATTTCTCCTGCAACGTCGGGCTGGGGTATCGCATCAAGAACGGAGAAATCGTTGGCCGTGTTAAAAACACCATGCTTGCGGGAAACATCTACGACTTGCTCTCGGGCGGTGTACGACTGAGTCGTGAGACCGACTACACGGGGGCTTGGCCTTGTGGAGTTATCGAAGGTATGGCCTGCAGCAGTTCCGAAACCAACTGACGAGAAGCGCTTGTGGAAAGAACCTGGAAAGTCCTGCTTTTCGGCAACTCCGATCAGGAGAACCGAATATTCTCTGAGAGACTCAGAAATCTCTCGAACTGCCGATGTTGTGTTGATGTTGTGTCCTCCGTTGACGAGGCATCAAGTCGGATCGCGGCGGCGGACTATGACGTTTATATGGTGGACTACCAGATTGGGGCTGAATGGATCGCTTCTCTTCAGGCCAACGAGCACCAGCGCGCAACGCTTTTTCTCATCGAAGAGGATTTTGATCCTCAGGTACTTGCAGAGGATCTGCGAACTCATGTTTTCTACATCTTCAAGAATCGCGTCGGACTAAGTCCCGTTGATGCCTGGGTTCAGGGACGTGAGCGTCCTGCCAGAGTGGAGTCCCTCAAAGACGCTCTTCTATTCCGAAGCATCTCCAGAGCAACGGACATCTCACGGGATTTTGAAATGCTTCGTGAGACTGAGGAGCGATACCGAAAACTTGTCGAGAACGCGCAGGATGGCATCGCCATTGTGTTGGATCAGAAGATTCTCTTCGTGAATCCTGCAATGCTAAGAATGTTCGGATTGCAGAACCAGGAGCAGATGGTCGGACGCCGTGTGGCTGACTTTCTCGTCCCAAGACACAAAGACTATGTGGATGATCTGAACGTTCGAAGGCAAAAGGGCGAGGATGTTCCCAGCCAGTATCAGGTACTCTGTACGCACGCAGACGGTTCTGTGTTTGAAGTGGAAGTGTCCGCCAGCACGTTTCGCTACAAGGAACGAGTTGCCTCGATAGCCCTGCTTCGTGACATCTCAGTGCGGCTGAAGGCAGAACAGGCCTTGCGGGAAAGTGAAGAACGCTTCCGAACTCTTGTGGAACATGCGGCGGAGGGAATCTGCGTCATTCAGGATGCAGTGATCAAGTATCTCAATCCACATGCTTGTGAACTCATTGACTGCCTGCCCGAAGAGGCTATCGGGATGCCGTTCGATCACTTTGTTGAACCCGCTGACAAGCAGAAGGTTGGACTGTCCTATCAGAAGCATCTTTCGGGCGACGAGTCGTATCAGGTTCTGCAGATGAATGTGCTGCGCAAGGATGGCCAACGAGTGGAAGTGGAGATCAGTCTGGGTCCCGTCACATTTGACGGCAGGCCCGGAACACTGATTTTCGTACGCGACTTGACGGAACGAAAACGCCTTGAGGAGACGATACGGCAGGCACAGAAAACGCAGGCGCTTGCCGTCTTGGCTGCAGGGATTTCCCACAACTTCAACAACCTGCTTTACATCATACGGGGCAACACGGAGATGCTCGCACACGAGTTGGATCCTGCCAACAAGAAGGCTTCGGAGTATCTCAGCGAGATCTTGACTGCCGTGGAAAGGGCATCTGACATGGTGTCACAGATTGTCACGTTCGGTCGGCAGACAGAACAGCAGTTCATGCCATTCTTGATCCAGCCCATTCTTAAAGAGTCGCTTCGGTTGATCAGGAATTCCAAGCCGCCTGGAGTCGTTCTTCACCAGGATATTGCCCCGAATTGTCCCCCAATTCTCGGTGACCCGACACAGATTCACCAGTTGATCATGAATCTCTGCGCGAATGCTTGTGACGCTATGGAAGATCGCCAGGGAGAGCTGCGCGTGACGTTGACCGAGATTGAGCCGAGTGCTGAACTTCTTCAAGAGATGCCTGATCTCAAGCCCAATCCCCACGCTCACCTGCAAGTTGCTGACACGGGGCCAGGCATGGATCCGGAAACCTGCAAACAGATATTCGATCCGTTCTTCACACGCAAACAGGGCGGGATCGGAGCAGGGCTGGGTCTCTCCATGGTTCATGGCATTGTGGAGAGTCACCATGGGGCGATTCGTGTGAGCAGCACTGTGGGAGAAGGAACCGCCTTTGATGTCTATCTGCCCTGCCACCTGGAAGAGGTTTCACGTTGTCCCATGGAAGAAGAAATCACCGGTCCGGCTGAGGGTCGAGAACGCATCCTCTTTGTAGACGATGAAGCGCAGATCGTGACACTTGTTTCAGAAGCGTTGAGCCAGCTGGGCTACCAAGTGTCTGGTGTGGTGGGTTCTCAGGAAGCCTTGCGGGAGTTTTGCAGCCATCCAAATCGGTTCGATGTCATTGTCACCGATCTCACCATGCCCACCATGACCGGCCTTGAACTGGCAGACAGGATTCGGCGCGTTCGGCCGGATGTTCCGATCATCCTCTGTTCGGGATATGCGGAAGCTGTTCCCAAAGAAGTGAGTCAAGAGTCTGACATAACACTCTGCCTGAGAAAACCCATGACAAGTCTGAATCTCGGACGGGCAATTCAGAGACTTGTGCGGCGATGATTGTCTCGACAAAGACAAGACGTTCATTCTGCACGCAACAGGGGGCAGAACATCCACTGCATTTCCACATGCTGAAACAGAGAGTTTGCGAAAGATAGAGGCAAAGCTATGCGGTGCGCTGGTCATCCCGACTGAGCTGAAGTTCGGTGTGTCGGGAAGATGCCCGCACGTTTTTGGGTCTGGAACAGGACAACAGAAGTTCGAGGACATCTGGAACATTTCCCTTGCCCAAGGTTGAATGGGCGTAGGGGATTTCTTCAAGCTGAACGATCTCGTAGTGTCTCTGGCAAATCTCCAGGAGCCTGTCTTTGGGTAGAAGACCCTTGCTCCCATAGCTGATGAGAACGGGACAGCAGCACACGGTTGAAGTCGTCCGCAGAAGCGCATCGAATTCCGAAGCGACTCTCCCACGATAGCAGAAGTCGGACATGAACCGGCCTTCGCGGTACCGCGCTTTGAATCGGGTCTGAGGTTGATCCAGGAGAACCAGCGTTTCCAGAAAGTGGTAGAAACGGGAATACTGCTCCTGAGAGTATGGGGGATCCACATAGATCAAACCGAATTCCGATGCCTCTTCGAGAATATCCTTGCGTTCGAAGAATTCACGCCAGCTGTGTGCAAAGACCCGATTGGCATTCCCAGACCATTCCTGGTCAGTGAGCATGTCTCGGAAATCCGACCCTTTTTCGATGGGGAGCAAGAGGGGGTGCAGCGAAGGGGTTTGGTGAATACCCAACTTGTCGGCATATCTGAGGAACTGACTCCAGAGGCGTATTTGACGAAGAGGCTGGGTTCGTTGGTGATTCGGCGGAAGAAACTGGGCGAAATGCCCGGGTGTGCTCTGTGCGTTGCAGACGGTTGAAATCAGTGCGGTCAGATAGAGATCCGAACGGTCTGGATTGGGCAAATCTTCGCGATATCTTTCGATGGCATAACGAATGGAGTCCAACTCCGCGCATTGTCGAGCACTGAGATAAGTGTCGCTGTAGTGTTGCTGAAAGAAGTTGGCGATGCGCTTCTCCTGATTCTCCTCATAGAAGGCTTCGAGATCGCACTTGGCCTTTTCTGAGGAAACCGAGATACCGTCAGAGCACAGGAGTGCCTTTCCGATAGGAAGGGTGTATTTCTGCACATCATTGGCGTAGATGCGGTATTGGCTCTTCAGGGAATAGCCAACGGCATGAGTTCCTGCCATCAAGTCCACGATGATGCTTCCCGGTGGTGCATGTTTTTCCACGGCGCTGATGATTTGCGGCAGCAGCTTCTGCTTGTTGCCCATGTAGCGCATGACGTGAAGTGTGGGAATCGAGTGTTTCATTGCTCTTCGCTGAACAGAAGCATCAGTGGAACTCCGAATCGTTCGACTCTGTAGATCGGGGTTCGTGTCTTGTAGTAATACCATTCGATCTGCCCGAACATTCCCTGGCGGCACTGGAGCAGGTGGAAATCGGCTGGCGTGTCTGGAACATCCAGGCGCAGATCGGATCGCAGC
>JAKQFZ010000869.1 GCA_029558215.1 Candidatus Omnitrophota bacterium | reverse complement strand
GGCAGCGGAGACCCCACCCTTCAGGGTGGGGAGGAGCGTGCCCCGCCCGTTGTATCGAAAACTATATATCAATTGAACTCCCTCTTCAGTATGATGCTTAAAACCTTGATGGTCAAACTCGATCCGAGCGAAGAACAGTATCAAATGCTCTTGGATACGATGCACCGCTTCAATGAAGCGTGCAACTATATCGCAGGAGTTGCGTTCGCGATCGGCAAGGCCAACAAGATTGAAGTCCATAAAGCCACCTACTACGACGTCCGAGAGAAGTTCGGTCTTTCGGCTCAGCTTGCTGTCCGGGCTATCTCCAAAGTTGTTGAAGCCTACAAGAGAGACAAGTCCATCAAACCTGAGTTTCGGTTGGATGGTGCGGTGGTCTATGACCAACGCATCCTCACCTGGAAAGGGCTGGAAGCCGTTTCGCTGACAACTCTCCAAGGCAGGCAGCTTATCCCTACTAAGATCGGGGATTACCAAAAGGTCAGGATGGATCGGGTCAGGGGCCAGGTCGACCTGATACTCGTCAAAGGTGTCTTCTACCTTTGCCCGGTGGTCGAGGTAGCCGAGGAGTCCCCTTACGATCCAAAAGGCTCTCTTGGAGTCGATCTTGGAATCAAGTATCTTGCTGTGGATTCTGATGGCGAGATCCATTCCGGTGAGCAGGTCAACCAGACCCGTGACCGGCTTGACTCGCTTAAATCCAGACTTCAGAGCAAAGGTACGAAGTCTGCCAAGAGACATCTCAAGAAACTCTCCGGTAGGATGGCCCGATTCTCCAAGGACGTTAACCACTGCATCTCCAAAACGCTGGTTGCGAAAGCCAAAGACACCAAACGATCGATTGCTCTTGAAGATCTTGAGGGCATCCGATCCAGGGTAACGGTTCGAAAGGCACAGCGTCGCAATTTGCATTCTTGGAGTTTCTACCAACTTAGAACCTTTGTCCAGTACAAAGCACTTGAGGTGGGCGTCCCTGTCGTCCTCGTCGATCCGAGAAACACGTCCCGGACCTGCCCATCTTGTGGACACATCTCTAAGGCTAACCGACCAACGAGAGACGAATTTAGATGTGAGTCTTGCGGCTTCGCTGGGCACGCAGACCACATCGCTGCGATGAATATCGCGTTTAGGGCTGTTGTCAACCAGCCTATTGTAGCGAGACATGATGCCTCAGTTACAAGCTCCGGTCTTTAGGCCGGAGAAGTTGACAATGATGCAGGGCCATGAGATCCCTCCTTAGGCGGTCTCGGAGATGCCCACCGGGGCCGCCAGCACCTCTCTTTTGTTTCGAATGGGTATTCCGACCGAAAGGTATATATCCTCATAGG
>JAKQFZ010000844.1 GCA_029558215.1 Candidatus Omnitrophota bacterium | reverse complement strand
TGCTCTTCTTGACAAGTATGAGGTGCAGTGGACACTCTCTCATACTACCGAACCTGGAACCATAATATATGAAGACGACTATCAGGTTGCAGTAGTATGAATCCTAAGCATTGGGACTCAGTTTGCTGAAAGGATAACTTTGTGGACTGGATCATCGTTGAAACGCATTCAGGCGATAGGCACTGGCCCAATATTGAGGGAAATTCGCTGCGATGAAAACAGTCTTGGGTATGCCCACCTTGGTTGAACTGCATGATCTTCAGGCCAATGCCACCATGGCCAGTGAACTCGGCCTCGACTTCGTTGAGATGAATCTGGACTGTCCTGCCTATCTGCCGGAACGGTTACCGGCGGAGGTAGTTCGACAGATCGGTGAGGAATCTGGGTTGGCCTTCACTGTGCATCTTCCCGAGAAACTGGATCTGGCTGTATTTCAGAGCAAGATTCGCCGCGGGCAATTGGACTTCCTTGCCGAAGTTCTGCATTGGACTGCCGAAGCGGGTATCGAACTCGTGAACATGCACCTCAACGAGGGCGTCTACTTTACCCTTCCGGATCGGCGTCTATGGCTCTACGAGGCATATCGCGAGGATTTTCTTTCTTCCCTCATGGAGTCTTTTCGGGAGCTGAGTCAGCTGGCGTCCCGAAATCGCACAAGACTTTGCATCGAGAACCTTGGACGCCAGAACCCTACATCTCGCCAGGCGCTGAAGTCTCTGCTTCAGCTGCAGGGAGTGTATTTGACTTACGACGTTGGACACGACGCCGAGGCCGATTTTTGCTTTCTTGCATTTGTCGAGGAACATGCAGAGAGACTGGCGCATATGCACCTGCACGACTTCGACGGTCGTTCATCCCATCAGACGTTGTTCTCAGGAACAGTCAACATTCCCAGGATGATTGCTTTGGCGCAACGCCTCAATTTGCGCGTGGTAGTGGAAACGAAAACTGTTGCGAGTCTTCGAGAGTCCGTGCGAAGACTGCACACATCACTTTGATGCAGAGTGGCGCAGATCGGCTTCAGCCTGCCGGAGGTCGCTCTGTGAAGGCTCGATGCTATCAACTGCCCGACAGGGAGACACGTATTCCCCTTCTGTTCTCGCTGTCGGCAAGCAAACTTCTTTCACATCGTCAGGCATGCAGAAAGGCCACAAGACACTCTCGGCACGCCTGAATAACCCTCGATGAGGACTATTGAATGCCCTGCTCTTTGAGGATGCGCATAAGGTTTTCCAGGCAAAGCCGGGAAGCAAACTCACCCGATTCGGAGAACTCTTTGCCTCCTGGCTTGCGTAGCGTTTCCTCATCCAGTTTTGTCGGGCGCCAGTGGGTTTCCAATGAGATGTACCCGTTGTAACCATCCTGATCCAACGCCTTCAACTGCGGCCCCAGGACTGCAGCGCCGTCTGCAATCGGAACGCACTTGGGTTTGCCCTCGCCGGCGTCTTTGACAGCATCCTTCAAATGCATGTGAACGATATAAGGGCGGACGATCTGGTAGGCGTCGGGATATACTTTCTCACCGTCGGGATCAAAGAGCATATTTGCCGGATCCCAGATTCCACGAATCTCAGGACAGTCCAGCGTGTCGAGGAACCGTTTCAGATCGGACGCTTTGCTGATGTAGACGCTGTACTCGTTTTCAATACCGAGAAGAATCTTGGAGCCTTTCATCCGCTCTTTGACCGGTTTGAATTCACTCAGAACTTCATCCCAGACATCGGCAACGGGTTTGCGCTTCCAGAATGTAAAACCGCGAACGACCTTGGCTCCGAGTCGGTCTGCCACTTCAAGACAGCGATCCAGAATACCCAGGTGTGTCTTAACGGCTTCCTTGTCCTCCAACTCGCATTTGAACATCGGCGACGCGATGCAGGCGACCTGCATTCCCGCTTCTTTGACGGCCTTTCCGATCTGCGAGACTTCATTGTCACTCAACAGGTGCGGTCCGTGTTCCCAGACGGAACGAATTTCCACTCCGGACACGTTGAATTCCTTGGCAAGTGCCAGCGCCTTTGCCAAGTCCTGAGAAACTTCATCCGTAAAAACAGCCAGTTTGTAGTTCATCGCACAGTCCTCCTTGCGTTGTTAATGCCTATCATACAGAACTCGTTTTCACTTTTCAGATGTGTTGGCGACCCTTCAAAGCCTCTCCGAGAGTCACTTCATCAATGAACTCCATATTGCCACCCATGGGAAGTCCTCTCGCCATTTTCGAAACCTGGATGCCCTTGTCCTTGAGAAGCCGTCCCAGATAGATCGCCGTTGCTTCCCCTTCAACCGTGGGATTTGTGGCAAGAATGACTTCGTTGACACCTTCCAGACGTTTCAAAAGTCCCGCAATGTTCAGCTCGTCGGGACCCACTCCGTTCATCGGGGACAAAACACCGCCCAGGACATGGTACTGACCACTGAAGGTTCGCGTCCGCTCGATGGCCTGAACGTCCTGACAGTCCTGAACAACACAGATAGTCGAGCCGTCTCTGTTGGAGTCGGAGCAAATCGCACAGGGATCCTCTTCAGTGAGCGTGCAGCAAATGCTGCAGGTTCGAACCTTCTCAATGACTTCCCGCAGTGAGTGTGCCAGACTCAGCACTTCTTCACGAGGAATCCGCAATAGATGAAAGGCGATTCGTTCTGCGGTTCGCGGCCCGATTCCCGGCAAACGGGACAACCTCGCCGCGGCTCGTTGGAGAGAAGGTACCTGGGGCAGTGAAGAACCGTTCATGATCATTCCAGACCGGGAATCTTCAGGCCTCCAGTGATTTGGCCGACCTTCTCGGCAACCAACTCCTGGGCACGGGTCAAAGCTTCATTGACTGCGACCAGAACCAGATCCTCCAACATGGGGACATCCTCGGGGTTGACAACCTCACGGTCTATGGAGATTCGAACGATTTTCTGCTGGCCATTGGCGATGACGGTAACCAGTCCGCCCCCGGCGGTTGCCGATATTTCTTCCTTGGCGATCTCATCCTGCAAACT
>JAKQFZ010000840.1 GCA_029558215.1 Candidatus Omnitrophota bacterium | reverse complement strand
CCCCGACGTCCTTCGACTCCTGGGCAACGAGGTCACCGAACCCCATTGGTGGGTGCGGGAAGCGGTGGCAAAGAATCCGAACACCCCCCTGGATGTTCTTCGACTCCTGGGCAACCCGAATACCGAATCGCAGTTGTTCATACGCGAAGACGCCAACGAAGCGCTCGCGAAACGTGGCACAGAGATGATCATCAAAGAAGCGCCCAAGAAATCGCTCGCAAAGAATGGCCTGGCATGAGACCATTGAAGAATGGATTTCATTGATAAATCAGGTGTCCGTTACGAACTCACCGAGTCGTCCGAGTCTGATGGATCAACAAAACCATCCCACCCTTGGCCGTGGATAGCTGGCAGCGCGATCCTTGGCCTTTCCGCAATGGCGATTCTCTACAGAAAGTCCTTCTCTGAAAACCCAATCAATTTGATTGAATTGGAATGCGAAGGGCAAAAATATTCCAGTGCTGAAACGAGTCTGGATCAAGTTGCCAAGTTGTTCGGAACCATTGTGAGAGAAGGTGGATTTTTGCCAGAAACCACCAATCTCGATATGGGCGGAGGTCGCTTTGATCGAACGACCCTATTCCTTCGAGAACTTGGCGTTAGAAATCTTGTGTTTGACTGCTTCAACAGAAGCGAAGAACATAATCGTTTGGTGATCGAAGAAGTGTCGCAACATCCTACCGACACAGTGACGTGCGCAAACGTCTTGAACGTCATTCAAGAGCAGTCTGCTAGGTCCAGAGTGATCGAGCGATGCGCCAGGTACATGAAGCCGAGTGGGACAGCGTTCTTTTCGGTGTACTACGATTCCAAGCGATCTCCTGGGAAAACGGTCAAGGGTTGGCAAGAGCAACGTCCTCTGGCGAGTTACGAGGAAGAGATCCGTGCTCACTTTCGCATGGTCGTACGAAAGAAGGATGTGATCCGAGCCAAGCATCCTTGGAAGGATTGGATACCACCGAAAGGATTGAGGCTGTCGAAGGACCAACTTTCACGATTGGAGAGGCATACTCGAAAGTAGTGCCCCTCCGCTCCATAAATAACGAAAATCAATGCCTATCGTGTCTTGCCTCAGGTATTGTTCAGGTCAGAGGCGGATCCGTAATTTTTTCTCAAAAAATCAAGCACATCTTTCTCGTGAGCGCGCACGTATAGAATATAACTTCCATCATTATTGTGATGAAAATGGAAGTTCACCGTTCGGGCACGATGGAACTCATCGAACATATGTTTTCGAATTTCTTCTTGCTTTTGAGCAGCGCCATTGAAATCTTTGTATTCACCAATCCATACACCTTCGGGTGGTTTGGAAAATGGATGAGAGGTTGGACGCTTGCTTTTCCATGTAAAATTGGACACGACGCGGGATGTACCCCTATAGAATCGACTTGTCAAAAGGTTTCAGTTCGGATGAAATTGGCAAATAGGTTCCATCTTCGGTCAACAAGCTCAACGGGTGAATCGGACAAGGTTTTCCAATAGATCTTGCCAATTCGTTCACCCTTTCAATCAAAATGAATTTGCCACGGATTTTTTCCTCTCTGAGCAAGGACACCAAGTTGAAAAAATATCGGCCCCATATCTCATATTTTGGCGATTTGCCCCCGATATCATCTGCGATGATCTGATTGGTAGCATACACAATGTCCCTGGTCGTCATGACCACATAATCTGGCGCAAAGGACTTCTTCCATCTGGACAGTGCTCGCTGGTAAACTTTTCCAGTTTTTGGATGGTAAGCTTGGTCACCAAGAGGTGAAACCCTCTCCTTGGATCCAATCATTTCAAGGTTGCCGTTGAGCCACTCAACGACGCGAGGATCGTAAACAGGGACATCCTGGATCACTTCGCTCAAGATGCTCCATCGCTGGTACAATTGAGCATCTTGATGAGTAAATTTCTCATACCCATAGTTGGCAAACCATTGATACAGGACGCCATCGCATAGAGATTCGTTTTCTTGAACGTAAAGAGCGAACACTTCGTTAGAACAAATGACATGCCAATAAACCCTGAACATTTTGAGATCGAACAGAAGGCTTGTTGGACAGAAGTGGTTTGCAAGCAATCTCCTGGAAAACTCGGAGATGCTTTCGATCACCAGTGGATACCACTCTTTTGTTTTTGCATACGCATAGTCAAATCGAAATAGAAAGTCGTAGTCCTCAGGCAACACCTTTTGATCAACGAAACGTTCGTACCTGAGGTTCCAATAGAATTGATCAATCAGATCAAAAAAAGATTGTGTATCCCCAGAGCAAGTCGATGCCTGTTCGATCAGGGATTGATTTTTCGCCAGAAACTTATTGTCCATTTTGGAGTCTTGATCGTTTGACGGCGAGATATCCCAAGACACCAAGGGAGACTCCGCCCAAGATCATCCCGAATATAGCTCCAGCATTGCTCTTCGTTGGCGATGAGGCGGGAACAGTGGAGCTGGAGGACGTGGGAGACGTGGGCTGTGTTGGATGCTCGACGGTGGGATGATCCGAGGAGATACTCCCACTCACTCCAGGCTGTCGAAGAACTTTCAGGACCCCTTCGTGACTCGCAAGACCAGCGTATTCAGGATCCTGCAAGAGGTCTTGCAGTCGCACCGTCTCTCCATCGACTTCAACATCGTTGGATACCAAGACCAGATTTTGTGAATAGTCTACGTGCGACGCATTGTGGGCCGTTCCGACACCTTGAATGAGTCGGCCTCCTGGAATGCTGACCGTCGCCTCGTATTTCTGCCCACCAAAGGTCTTCCCTTCGAAGTGCCATCCGTAGTTGGCGGCCTTGGAAGTCCCGTTGATCTTGTTGACCAGCACCCAATGCTTTCCAACGGTCTGAATGATGCCGCCGTCATCGCCACCAGCCTTGTCGATTTCCTTATCAATGCGCTCGCTCTGAGCGATCATTGTCTTGGTATCGCTTGTTACTGGTTGCCTTGGAAGCGGTGGCAATCGAACGGTGCCTTGCTCGAAGAGAAGGTCTGCAAGCTTGGGGGTCAACAAGCTGCAATCGAGCAAATCTGCGATCTGTTGCGCGAGCTTGGCCGTTACGAGGATGCGCACTCCATCAATCTTGAGAGCATCTCTGAAGATGTAGAAGGTCGCTTCGTGACCGTTGTAGGTCGAATGGACAGGGGCGAACTCGTAGGTCGCTTGTCCAGACGCGATAGCATCCAAGATCCACTGATCTCGGGCGGTGCCAACATTGGTTGGGATTCCTTCGAGAAGATGCATTTGCTGGCGTCGCTCTTCGTGCAAGACACCAAATTTATGCTCGTCCCAGGACAAGAAAATCGGTCGATGCAGCACCATGATCACACCTCAGAGCAAGAGCTTACCGACTGCGAGGCCACCCAAGAAGATCCCTCCCCAGATGAGACCGATGGTCGTTTTGCTGTAGACCTCGCCACAGGGTTTCTCTTCGGCTTTGGGCGTTGTCGCATCGATCTGGATTTTGCTGGTGGTGTCAGCGCCAAACACTTCCTTCCCATCGGCCATCTTCTGGGTGGTGACGGGGAAGCATGAGATCTGGTCGTGATCATCGAACGGGAACCCGTTCTTCTGGAAACACTGTTGCGCGGTGGCAACGATCTTGGCTTCCGCTGGTTTGAGGTGGGATTCTTTCCCATCGTGTTCGATGAAGTAACTACCGTTTCGAACGAACAGTGGCATGCAGCCAGACTGTGCATTGGCTGGATCTCCAATCCCCCCGCTTTCGAAGCAAGACTTGGCCTTGTCGTAATCAGCCTTGGGAATCTCCAAGAAGGCTGGAATGGTCGTGTCCAGCTCCTCGCCAACGAAGAGTTCTGCGGTGGGAACGCCCTCGATGAAGATACGACGAGCCAAAAGGTGAGGGTTCGCTGCGAAAACGTTCTCTCGAACGAGGTTGTGGCGCTGACAAAAGGTTCCAAAGGTGTCGTTTTCCAAAACAAGTGCGGTCGTCATCGGTAGGGTCTCCTTAGCGTGGTGTGATGATGGAATCGAAGATCTGTGCAGCGTAAGTCCGATATCCATCTGGGGTCAGGTGCAATTTTGCAGGATCGGAGGCAACGCTCTGTTGTGGGCCATCGATTGGCAACGGAAATACTCCACGATCTGCCAACATGGTGGCAAAAATCTCTTGCTTCGGTTTGAAGTGGCCAAGTCGAAAGCTGGGAGGAACGATCCAATAGATCGGTGCTCCCCGCAAGGATAGCGTAGCGATTAGCCGATCCATGGCTTCGCTCTCGGACGTGGGATCTCCCACGACATCATTGCTTCCAAGAGAGAGTAGAATCAAGTCGAAACCAGCGTCTCGTTCATCAATGACATTGCTCCAATAGTTGACGGTTGTTCCGATCTTGGTCATGGAATCCAAGTAGGATCCATATTCTTCGCTCCGCTTGGCGAGTGGCGTTTGCAGACCAACGCCAATGCTGTCGCCAATGAGCAAAAAACTATCCCCGGGCCTCAGCAGACGCTGTGGACTCGACTTTTGCTTTTCTTGCTGAATGTTGCGATAGACGCCATACCCAGTCAAAGCAAGGCCACCTGCTGCAATGAGCAAGTAGTAGAGTTGGTAGTTATCTTTCGTCTGCATGGTTTACCTTGGCAGGGTCGAGTTGAAGTATGGCCCAGTTGGACGCGAAAACGTTCGATGACTCACCTTGGTGCCAAGATTTTCGAACACGACTTGGAGTGATCCAATCAAACTTCCAGCATGGCTCAGGCACGAACGAGCTGTGAGTCCACGAGTAGCCGTTTGCTCCAGAATGTCCGAATGAAGATTGATTTCTACCTCGACTCCATTCAAAGGGGAGTCCAAGAGCCCCCTCGTTTCTCGCCAAGGATTGTCTGATTCTCGGCGACTTGCTTGAAACGCAGATGCATTCAATTCGAGAAGCCAATGTGAACTGTCGTAGGGGATCGCGCCTCCCGTAGTCACTCCCGACACGGCATCAGCGATGCGCCACCCTTCGACACGAAAGAGCCTCAAGTTATCCTCAACGAGCGCACCATTTCTGAGGTCATACTCGTCGATCTCGTCATCTTGTCCGACGAGCGACCACCATCCTGGCGGAATGACACAGCCAGCCTCTTCGAGATTCTTGAGCATGGCATCTGGGAGGACTTCGTTGTGCGTCAATTGATGGATCCTCGAACAGCTTTCCTCCAAGATCAGCAAAGTTGCCAACATGTGATTGCGAATCAGTTTGATTCGCAAAAAAAGATCAACGGATTCAGGAGAAAGATGCCTCATCCACTCATCCAGCACCACATTCCCCAGGGATGCATACGGGGCAGATGGATAGAGGCTGGGGTCAGTCCATAGATTTTCTAGTTCCTTGATCTCCCAGCCAATGCGGGCCACTCGTGCTTGTTCGGCTGCTTGAAAAAGAATGTCTTGAACTTGTGGATCCAACACGACTCTAGCCTACAACAACAACGCCGTTCTCCAAAGAACTTGCTAACCTTGGTGGATGCCGACACCGAAGCAGATGGTTTTGTCGAGCGCCGTAGTGGTGGGTCTTGTCGCGTTTTTTTTCGGTATTTCACGAGAAAAATCCAGTGAAAGCTCTGGGCAGACAAGCGTAAATTTGTCGCCTGAGCGACAAAAATTCCTTGAAAAAGTGGAGAGCTATCTGGGGACCCTTTATCAGTGGGGTGGCGGACGTAACCCAAAGTATGACTACGGAGTTGATTGCAGCGGACTGGTCATCGCTGCGCTACGAGACGCTGGGTATGCACTTCCACCATGCAGCATGCCAACGAGCGATGGGTGGTGGCATTGCCTTGAGCGCGTAGACGATCCCATGCCAGGAGATCTCGCTTTTTACGGAAGCAAAGACCAAGACCGAGCCGTTCACGTCGAAGTTGTGACGTCGTGGGATGGTCACAATGCGGAAGTCATCGGAGCGAATGGTGGGAGCAGATCGACGACAACGCCCGAGCAAGCGCAAGAACAAAACGCCTACGTGCGCCGCGAGGATTCGCACTTGCATTGGAAAAAGTTCTTGGGTTTTGCTAGGAACCCACTCGAATTGTTGGCACAAAGTAAACCAAGCAAAACGACCGAAGGAGTTCGTCTGGAACTCCAACATGATGAAGTGTTACCCTACACAAAGTGCCGAGAAAGGTTGACGCGATGAACAAGCTACTCATTCAAGGACAGATCCCATACGAAGAGCGAGATTTGGGAACACCTCCCAAGATCTTTCGCTCGGATCGGAAGTGGGCTTTCACGTACAGTGAGATCAAAGTCCCCTCTGAGTTGTCATTCAGCGCTGAAGAAAAGCCCAATGTGGATTTGTTGCTGAAGCCGCACGAGAAGGGGATCTTGGTCGAAGCAAATCCTTCGGAGACGGGTAGCTTGGGCACCAAGGTGTTCGTCAAGAATATCGGGGGTGAGCTGATGCCTGGGAAGTCCTACGTGATTCCCACTGGATCGGTTCTGGTGTTTTCGACGCGCGTGAAAAACGGTCGCATTGTTGAGCTTCAACTGACGAAAGTCAGCGACCATCTGCAAAAAGAGTTTCTCAGCACCCCTTCGGAAGAATTGGTTGATGAAAACGTCTTCGCGAAGTTTGTGCAGATGCCAGATGGTGCTCGGGAGTTGGCAAAGCGTGGGGACTTGCCCGAGATTGTTTTCGAGCGCCTGGTTTGTTGCCCAGATCCATTGACTCGGTACAACTTGATCGTCAATCCGTCGATCCCGTTTGCAACCTTGCCTTGGGCATGTGGCTACCCAGATCAACTGAAGAAAAATCCGCAGCTTCTCTTCATCTTCTCGAACCCCATCGTGCGACAGCACTTCAGCACCTTTCCTCCAGGGAAAGCTGATGAAATTCGCCGTCGTCTTTTTGGATTATCGCAGAGGCATCCTAGCCTCTGCTTGGTCCAACGATACGCCAAGCTGAATCACTTTTTGCGAGCGCGTGACTTCTTGACTGGCTCTTCAGAGGTCGATCCAAGAGCTACGGCTGTCGTCTCTGAATCGTCTGGACGAGCAGCTCCAAGGGTGAAGGGCAAGCCCTTGGATCGCATGGCGGGTTGCACCACTTGGATGAAACTCTCAAAGCGCATGGAAGGCGCATTCTTGCGCAGCCATTTCTCGACCCTGGCAACCTCTTCTTGGCTGTTGACCGTCATGGCCAGGGCGGCGCTCAAGAAGTTCTGTTGGTCGCGTTCGACATCCGATGCGCTGATGGGCGTGATGTCGGAAAGTTGACGAAGGACATCCTTTTCTTCTTCCGTCAATTGGCCAACGCTCTCAGCAGACTCAGCCCCCTCCATGGCCTTCGCCTGCTTGGCCTTCAAATCCTTCAGCTCGTTTTGGGCATCTTCCATGGCTTTGCCCTGAGCTTCGACTCTCCGCGAAATCAGTTCTGATCCCGCTTTGGGATAGGAAATCTCTCCCACCTCTCCCTTGCGAATTTTCAACAAGATTTCATCGGTGATAGGTGACACGTTCTCCAAGAATCCGGAGAATTTGCGCTGCACTGACAACCCCACCGCCGATTCGATGGGCAACTTGAGGTAGTGAAGCTTGTCTCCTTCGTCCCACATGCGCGGGCTTGGCCACGCTAGACTCGATCCACTTCCCACAGGCATTTTGTGGAGCAAATCTGGATTCCCCAACAGGAAGGCGATGATCTCGGGAGTGTATCCCTTCGAAGCCATGTACTCGATGTAGCTATCTAGGTCTGCCTTTGCGCTCAGGTGTATGAACCTGTTGGCAAGAGGAGATTTCATCTCGTAAACCGAGGCCCCGTCGCTCTTGCGGTTTCCAGCAGCCCAAATGAACCAGCCATCGGGGAGCTTGTAATCGCCCGTCCTCCGATCAAGCACCAACTGCTGGGCGATGCCCTGCACGACGGGAGGTGCCATGTTGATCTCATCGAGGAACAGGATCCCTTTGCTATTGGGATCGCGGGGCAAGAAGTTGGGTGGGTACCAAGTCGCGATTCCCTTGTCCGTCTCTGGCACTGGCAATCCGCGCAAGTCGGTGGGGGCCAATTGGCTGATTCGCAAGTCTACCAATTGCATCTGATTTTTTGATGCAACTTGGGCGACAACGGAAGACTTTCCAATCCCTGGAGGTCCCCAGATCATGACGGCATTCATGATGCCTGCCGAGATGAGCCGGTCCAGAAAGTTGTGCAACTCTACTGGGGATTTTTCATCGCTCGTGTTTAGAATCGAAGACATTGTTTTTTCAACTCCATCACTTTTGAGGGGCGCGAGAGATCATCGACCTGCCGATTTCAAGAATGACATTCCTGAGCAGGGGGATGGTCATCATCTTACCAGTAGCATTCTTGAGGTTAGCAGAAGTACGAGACAGCGGCATGAAGAGCTGGAGGAACACCGACAGGTATTCGTTGCCGAATCGCTCTGCAATGAAGACAGCCCCACGAACCCCTTCCTCTTCGGTCCGTGGCAAGACCGCCAGGGAACGAGAGATGCTGAAGATCACATCGTTGCGTGTGGGCTTGAAGAGTTTCTCACCCGACTCGCTCTTGAAGTACACCTCAGGATTCTCGGGGTTCCACGTCGCCCCCTTCCCTTCGAGAATCATGCGCACGATCGACTTGCCATTGATCTGGAGGAAATGGCGGTAGCGCAAGAAGGAATCAAAGAGGTCTTGGACCTGCATTCCGACCGCACTTCCAATGCCAAGGCCGCTGTTGTGCAGCTTGGCTGCGACTTCCCACGAGCGAGGGCTGGGCCACGCAGGCTCTTCGCCTGACTTGGGCAATTTGTGGTGCAGCTCGGAGTTGTCCTCCAAGAAGGAGATGATTTCTTCCGCAAAAGGCAGCGGCTGAAGGGGTTGCCCTTTCTCTGTGGCCAATTCATTGGCCCTGAGGACCTTGGCGTTCCGATCCAGCATGTAGGCCCTGAATGACCGATAGTCTGGAGCAACCTCCAGGTGCAAGAATCGGTTTGCCAAGGGGCCAGACATCTGGCTCACGGCTGCGTTGTCTTCGCGTCGGTTCCCGGCCGCCCAGATATACCAACCGTCAGGCACCATGTAATCGCCCACTCGACGATCCAGGATCAATTGCTGGGCAATGCCCTGCATGACGGAGGAGGCCATGTTGAACTCGTCCAGAAACAAGACGCCGATGTTCTTGGTGGGCATTGCCCGGCGATCCTTGTTCTTGGGAGTAACTGGGCCTCGCGGCAGAAACTCGGGTGGAAGCCAGCGCGCCTCACCGTTGGCCGGGATAGGAAGTCCGCGCAAGTCAGTGGGGGCCAGTTGACTGATTCGCAAGTCAATCAACTGGAGCCCATATTTGGCGCAAACTTGGCTGACCACACTTGATTTTCCAATGCCAGGCGGACCCCAGATCATGGTCGCTGTCGTGAGCCCTCCTTGGATCAAATTGCTGAGGAACACAGACAACTGTTCCGCAGAAATTGGTCGCAGAGCCTCGTCGTTCGTCGTCATGCTCCCAGATTATCACGCCTTGGAGACACAACACACATTTCTTGCATCTTCCAGCACTCGATGCGATATTTGTTGCATGGCATCCAGCATTTTGAATGTTTGGTTCGTAGGCTACGCGTTCTTCATTGGCATGTTGGTCTACGGCCTGCGCAGAGGAATGGAAAACAAGTACGCATCCTTGCGTTCTGCTTATTGGTGGAACGACTTTCTTCTGTACTTTCTTCCGATCCTCTTCGGTGGATTTTTTGCGATTTTGATCCGACGATTTGGAAGTGAAATCGTCCCATCATCGATCAAGTCGGACGTGGACACAGCGATCTGGGGATCAATTGCTGGTGGACTCAGTGGGTTCGCCTACACCATCGGGAGGAAAATCTTGAAACAGCGTCTTTCTTCTATTCTCAAAGACTCGTCGCAGGGAGATGCGCCTTGAACGAACCTATCCCTCCTCCTCAAGCTGCTCCATGGGGGTGGATCGCCGCCGGCGCGCTACTCTTGACGTTTCTCATTGTCGCGGCAGGTCGCTGGTGGGCAACCTATCAAAAATCCAAGGCTACCAGCGTTCAACTAACGCCAGCCCCTCCAATGACCCCTCCGCTGCCTCCCGTGGAGCAAATGGAAAAACCTATCGAAAAGGTTCGACAAGAGGCCAAGGATTCCAGTGCAAAGGTCACGGAAGAACAACAACAGAAATCTTCGGGGCTCCTTGCAGACCCGAACCAATTGAACGACTTCCTCAAGCAAGTGGGAGACGATTACCGAACAGGTGGAAATTGAACCTCCCCTCCGTGAACGGAGGGGCTTCTCAGAGACCTCACGGTCGCTGAGCTACTTGCTGGGGTTCCGCCATAGCTACCTGGCATGGGGAGAGATCAAGTTGCGAGCTTCAGACTTCCCGACGATTTCGAAGTGACCATGTTCGGATCTCGACGAACGAAGGCATTCGTCGATCAAGTGAGGGATAGGGTCGTTCTTCAACTCCTCCAAATACACCCTCGCACGATCCACTGACTCGCCACTCCAAATGTCTCTGGCCAGATTCTCCAAGAGCACTGCCATCCCCAGCGGCCTTGCAGTAAACCATCCTCGGCCTGAAGGCCGAGGCTTTTGGCCTTGGTCTTCTTGGCTTGGGTCCGAGCCCTCGCGGGCTTCGGTTCCTGCTTCATCGGCCCTGCTTCCAGGGTACCTCCACAGGCAGCTTCCCCGCCGGTTCGAC